>NZ_JAAGPH010000134.1:0-21962 GCF_017104705.1 Burkholderia sp. Se-20373
CGCGAAGGCCGCACCGGCGCCGGCTGCTGCAGCGCCGGCACCGGCCGCTGCACCGTCGGGCGAATACCGCGCCAGCCACGCGTCGCCGTCGGTGCGCAAGTTCGCACGTGAGCTCGGCGTCGAAGTCGCGCGCGTGCAGGGTTCGGGTCCGAAGGGCCGCATTACGAAGGAAGACGTCACGGGCTTCGTGAAGGGCGTGATGACCGGCCAGCGCGCAGCACCGGTCGCGGCAGCCGCGCCGGCAGGCGGCGGCGAGCTGAACCTGCTGCCGTGGCCGAAGGTCGACTTCTCGAAGTTCGGCCCGTTCGAAGCGAAGCCGCTGTCGCGCATCAAGAAGATCTCGGGCGCGAACCTGCATCGCAACTGGGTGATGATCCCGCACGTCACGAACAACGACGAAGCGGACATCACCGAGCTCGAAGCACTGCGCGTGCAGCTGAACAAGGAGCACGAGAAGGCGGGCGTGAAGTTCACGATGCTCGCGTTCGTGATCAAGGCAGTCGTCGCTGCGCTGAAGAAATTCCCGACCTTCAACGCGAGCCTCGACGGCGACAACCTGGTGTTCAAGCAGTACTACCACGTTGGTTTTGCCGCGGACACGCCGAACGGTCTCGTCGTGCCGGTGATCCGCGATGCGGACAAGAAGGGCCTCGTCGACATCGCGAAGGAAATGGCCGAGCTGTCGAAGGCCGCACGCGACGGCAAGCTGAAGCCGGACCAGATGCAGGGCGGTTGCTTCTCGATCTCGTCGCTCGGCGGGATCGGCGGCACGAACTTCACGCCGATCATCAACGCGCCGGAAGTGGCGATCCTCGGGTTGTCGCGCGGGCAGATGAAGCCGGTGTGGGACGGCAAGCAGTTCGTGCCGCGGCTCACGCTGCCGCTGTCGCTGTCGTATGACCATCGTGTGATCGATGGCGCCGAAGCCGCGCGGTTCAATGCGTATCTCGGCGCGTTGCTCGCCGATTTCCGTCGCATCATTCTTTGATGAGCGGGGGAGCTCGCAGGGGCGTGGGTTTTTTGTTGGTTATCCACGCTCTGTCGTTGAACCTGTTTTGCTAACGGTCTATTAGCGTCGCCCCTGCGCGGGGCGGCGGTCACTTTTCTTTGTCTTCCAAAGAAAAGTAACCAAAAGAAAGGCGCGTCCTTGGGCGGACGGCAAAGGTGGTCCTGCCCAGGTTCGCGTTTTCTTGTCAGGCCGTAGTCTCGGGTTCTTTTGCGGGTTTCTCCCCCCTCTGTCTGCAGCTAATCAAGAAGGGGACAGTAATGAGTCTCATCGAAGTCAAGGTTCCGGATATCGGCGATTTCAGCGGCGTCGATGTCATCGAAGTCAACGTCAAACCCGGCGACGTGATCGAAAAAGAGCAAACGCTCATCACGCTCGAATCCGATAAAGCCTCCATGGAAGTGCCCAGCGACGTCGCCGGCACCGTCAAGGAAATCAAGGTCAAGGCCGGCGAGAAAGTCTCGCAAGGCACCGTCATCGCCATCGTCGAAGCATCGGCTGGCGCCGCCGCACCCGCAAAAGCACCCGAAGCGGCCAAGCCCGCAGCAGCTGCGCCGGCACCGGCCGCCGCCGCTCCTGCACCCGCGCCGCAAGCCGGCAGCTACGCAGGTGCCGCCGACATCGAGTGCGACATGCTCGTGCTCGGCGCCGGCCCCGGCGGCTACTCGGCCGCGTTCCGCGCCGCCGACCTCGGCATGAAGACGGTGCTCGTCGAACGCTACTCGACGCTCGGCGGCGTGTGCCTGAACGTGGGCTGCATCCCGTCGAAGGCGCTGCTGCATACGTCGCTCGTCGTCGAGGAAGCCGCGGCGCTCGCGTCGCACGGCATCACGTTCGGCAAGCCGGAAGTCGATCTCGACAAGCTGCGCGACTTCAAGGGCGGCGTCGTCAAGAAGCTGACGACGGGCCTCGCCGGCATGGCGAAGGCACGCAAGGTCGAAGTGGTCACGGGCGTCGGCGCGTTCGTCGATCCGTTCCACATGGAAGTGCAGGGCGAAAACGGCAAGAAGGTCGTCAAGTTCAAGCAGGCCATCATCGCCGCGGGCTCGCAGGCCGTGAAGCTGCCGTTCATGCCGGAAGACCCGCGCGTCGTCGATTCGACCGGCGCACTCGAACTGCGCCAGCTGCCGAAGCGCATGCTCGTGATCGGCGGCGGCATCATCGGCCTCGAAATGGCCACGGTGTACTCGACGCTCGGCGCCGAGATCGACGTCGTCGAAATGATGGACGGCCTGATGATGGGCGCGGACCGCGATCTGGTGAAGGTCTGGGAAAAGTACAACGCGAAGCGCTTCGGCAACGTGATGCTGAAGACCAAGACAGTCGGCGCGGAAGCGAAGGAAGACGGCATCTACGTGAAGTTCGAGGGCGAGAAGGCCCCGGCGGAAGCGCAGCGCTACGACCTCGTGCTCGTCGCGGTGGGCCGCAGCCCGAACGGCAAGAAGATCGGCGCCGACAAGGCGGGTGTCGCGGTCACGGATCGCGGCTTCATCGACGTCGACAAGCAGATGCGCACGAACGTCCCGCACATCTTCGCGATCGGCGATATCGTCGGCCAGCCGATGCTCGCGCACAAGGCCGTGCATGAAGGCCACGTCGCAGCGGAAGCCGCACACGGCGAGAAGGCGTACTTCGACGCACTGCAGATCCCGTCGGTGGCGTACACCGATCCGGAAGTGGCGTGGGCCGGCAAGACGGAAGACCAGTGCAAGGCCGAAGGCATCAAGTACGGCAAGGCCGTGTTCCCGTGGGCCGCATCGGGCCGCGCGATCGCGAACGGCCGTGACGAAGGCTTCACGAAGCTGATCTTCGACGAGGAAACCCACCGCGTGATCGGTGGTGCCATCGTCGGCCTGAACGCGGGCGACCTGATCAGCGAAGTGTGCCTCGCCGTCGAGATGGGCGCGGACGCGGAAGACATCGGCAAGACGATCCATCCGCACCCGACGCTCGGCGAATCGGTCGGCATGGCCGCCGAGCTGTACGAAGGCGTCTGTACCGACCTGCCGCCGCAACGCAAGAAGTAACGCGATCGGCTCTTCGGTCGGCAATTTGCCGGCCACGAAAAAACGCCGCTGCCCGGGCCATCCGGGCGGCGGCGTTTTCTTTTATGCGCGGCCGATGCTCAAACGACCGTTCGAGAATGGTCGGCGGCCTGCCGGTTCCGGCATGTTCCGGCGCCAGAAACGAAAAAGCCGCGCTGGGCGCGGCTCTTTCAGGAGCAGGGGACGCTTACGCGGCCGGCTTGCTCGTACGACGTGCAGCAGCAGCGGTAGCAGCCTTCGTTGCGACGGCAGCAGCAGCGTTGAAGTTCGTTTCAGCGATTTCGACGGCTTGCTTCGTGGCCTTCTGAACCGTTTCGTACGTGGTATTCGCAGCGTTCAGTGCCGACTTCAGTGCAGCGACAGCCGTTTCCGAACCGGCCGGGGCGTTCTTCGCGACGTTGTCGACGAGTGCCTGGACCTTCTTGTTCTGCTCTTCGAATTGCGCTTCGGCAACCTTCGCGAACTCGGCTTGCGTCGACGATGCGATTTCATACAGGTGACGGCCGTACGACAGCACCTTTTCCGCGACCGGCTGCGACAGGCTCGCTTGCAGCGCGATCAGTTCCTGTGCGTCCTTCACCGACAGCAGGCGCTGTGCGTTTTCCTGGCCTTCGGCCAGCGTCGACTTCACGACCTGCAGGTTGAGTTCGATCAGCTTTTCGACGCCTTCGAACGCCTTGGTCGTCAGACCGAACAGGCTTTCGAGATTGGCTTTCTGGGCGGCGGCGATTTGCTCGGGGGTCAGCAAGGACATGTCAAGCTCCTGAAAAGCGATCGCGTCGATCGCAGAGTAAAGGGCACTACGCTGGGGAACCTCGGATGCGCGTGCTTTGTGCAACGCAGCAATGAGGCTTATTTTAGGGCAGAGAAAACCAATGTCAAGTATTTTTTGTGCGTTGCACAATCGCGACAAATTATCGATAAAACAACGAGTTATCGTGCCTGTTCGGAATCGGTTTCATGCCGCGATCCCAGATGGTGCGCACGGCTGAGGGGCAGGCGCGGCGCACCATGATCATGCACAGGTAAACCTGACAGGCTTGTGGAACGTTATCCTTCTGTTCCTGTCGAAAACGCGCCGTTTCGATGCGTGTCCCGTGGCGACGTGCCGCCGCCATGGCCGGGACCGGCGCCCCTGGCACCCCGAGCGCCGGATACGTAGTTTCCCCGCTTTAAATTGCCTCCGAAGTGACGTTATCTCAATTAACCGTGTGTAATCGGGAGACGGGTACTGTCGGGCAGCGCGTCCCATCGATTTTTTCGATGGGAGCGGGAGGGTTCATTGGTCAGAGGTTGGCCGACCCTTACATTCCGGTTTAACGACGATCGGTAAGTGCCTAATATTGCTCTTTTTTTCAGCTTTAACTACACTTGCGGAAACCTCCCGCCCGCTTTGTCCAGACCCCAATGAAAGCCGAATCGTTTTCACCGCGCAGATTGTTGCAGAGCATGACGCTCGGCACGGCTGTGTCGGTCGCAGTCGCCTTGCTGGCGACCACCGCGTCTGTCGCGCCTGCTGACGCCTTTGCCGCCACTGCGAAGACTCAACAAGCCGCCAAGAAAAAGGCTGTCGCTCCTGCTTCGTCCGCGAAGAAGAAGTCGGCCAAGGCCAGTTCCGACAAATCCGCGAAGGTCGCGGCCGCCGACGCGCCGCGCGCGAAGGCGTCGCGCAAGCGCGTGACGCTCGCATCGAACGTGCATGGCGGCCATCACGGCGCAGTCCGCAAGGTCGCGTTCCAGCCGCGCCGGCCGACCGTCGGCCAGGCATTCGGCCTGCACGACACGCCGGACGCGCTCGCGCTGCGTTCGAGCGTCGCGTACGTCGTCGACCAGAATTCGGGCGAGCCGCTGTTCGACAAGAATTCGCACGCCGTCGTGCCGATCGCGTCGATCTCGAAGCTGATGACGGCGATGGTCGTGCTCGACTCGAAGACGCCGATGACCGACCAGCTCGAAGTCA
Source organism: Burkholderia sp. Se-20373 (assembly GCF_017104705.1). NCBI lineage: Bacteria > Pseudomonadati > Pseudomonadota > Betaproteobacteria > Burkholderiales > Burkholderiaceae > Burkholderia > Burkholderia sp. Se-20373. The sequence goes on from NZ_JAAGPH010000134.1 coordinate 5,012, forward strand.
CGGACGAAGACCGCGACTACGAGAAGGGCACGGGCTCGCGCCTGTCGGTCGGTTCGGTGCTGTCGCGTGAAGACATGCTGCACATCGCGCTGATGGCGTCGGAAAACCGCGCGGCCGCCGCGCTGTCGCGTTACTACCCGGGTGGTCGTCCGGCGTTCATCGCCGCGATGAACGCGAAGGCGAAGTCGCTCGGCATGACCGACACGCACTTCGAGAATTCGACGGGTCTGTCGAGCTCGAACGTGTCGAGCGCACGCGACCTCGTGAAGATGGTCAATGCGGCGTACCAGTACCCGATGATTCGGCAGTTCTCGACCGATCGCACCTATGAGGTGTACACGGGCAAGCGCAATCTGGTCTACAACAGCACGAACGCGCTGATTCGCGGCAATGGCTCGTGGGACATCGGTCTGCAGAAGACGGGTTTCATCAACGAAGCGGGCGAGTGCCTGGTGATGCAGGCGACGATCCACGGCAAGCCGATGGTGATGGTGCTGCTCGATTCGTTCGGCAAGTATTCGCGCTTTGCCGATGCGGCGCGCCTGCGCAACTGGCTCGATGCCGGCGGCGGCGAGCGCCTGACGGCGGCCAACACGCCGAACGGCGGGACCTGATCGCACGATGGCGTGGCGGTTCGCCGCCGCGCCGATGGCTGAAAAAAAGCCCCGCAATCGCGGGGCTTTTTCATTGGGCGCGGGAGCGGCTTACGCCTGCCGCTGCAACCCGTCGGCATCCTTCGCGGGCGCCGGCCGGTAGCCGAGCGATTCCGAGATGGTGAGGGCCGTGCGGCTCAACTGTCCGAGCCACGCATCCTGGAGGCGATCGGCCGGCGCCGACAGCGACAGGCCCGCGACGAGCTTGCCCGAATCGTCGTAGATGCCGGCCGCGATACAGCGCACGCCGAGCTCCAGTTCCTCGTTGTCGCGCGCGCACGATTGCTGGCGCACGATCGTCAGCTCGCGCTCGAGCTTCGCGATGTCGGTGATGCTGTTCTGCGTATGGCCGGACAGCCCCGTACGCGTCGCATACGCGCGCACGCGTGACGTTTCGTCGGCCGCGAGGAACAGCTTGCCGACCGACGTGAGGTGCAGCGGCGCGCGGCCACCGATCGCGCGGACCACCTGCATCCCCGAGCGCTCCGAATACGCACGCTCGATGTAGACGATCTCGTCGCCCTGGCGCACCGACAGGTTCACGGTCTGCCCGGTGAGGCGGTGCAGTTCGCGCATCGGCATCAGCGCCGCGTCGCGTACCGACAGGCGCGCCTTCACGAGGTTGCCGAGCTCCAGCAGCCGCATGCCGAGGCGGTACGTGCCGGGATCGGAGCGGTCGACGAGACGGCAGGTCACCATGTCGTTGAGGATACGGTGCGCGGTCGACGGGTGCAGCTCCGTCCGCTGCGCAAGCTCCTTCAGGCTGACGGGGTCACTGTGCGCGGCGAGCGCGTCCAGCAACCGCATCATGCGTTCGATCACCTGGATCGACGTTTTTGAATCCGGGGTGGGTTGGCTCATGTCGGGGGAGAAATCGGTTGACGCGTCAAGCGGTGTTGGAACGATTGTATCTCGTATCGTGAAAAAAGCGAACGCCGTTCGAGGAAATCCTCGTTTCGCGCCGTGTGGGGTTGCGTGAGCGCCGGCGTTGGTCCTGCCGGCCAAACGGCGGATAATGAGAGCCGTTTTCTCGAAGGAGCACGTATGCGAGTCGGTTTGTTCGTGACCTGCCTGGTCGATCTGATGCGCCCCGAAATCGGTTTCTCGGCGCTCAAGCTGATTCGCGACGCCGGCTACGAGGTGATCGTGCCGCCCGCGCAGACTTGCTGCGGCCAGCCGGCCTACAACTCGGGCGACCGCGCGCTCGCACGCGATCTCGCGGAAAAGACGCTGCGCGAGTTCGAGCAGTTCGATTACGTCGTCGCGCCGTCGGGTTCGTGCGGCGGGATGATTCGCGCGCACTACGGCGACCTGTTTCGCGACGACCCCGAACTGATGGGGCGCTACACGCGGTTCCAGCAGAAAGTCTATGAACTGACCGATTTCCTGGCGAACGTCGCGAAGGTGTCGCTCGCGCCGGGCGAATTCACGGGGCCCGTCACCTACCACGATTCGTGCTCGGGCCTGCGCGAACTCGGCGTGAAGGCGCAGCCGCGCGCGCTGCTCGCGCAGCGCGGCATCGCCGTCACCGAAATGAAGGACTGCGAGCACTGCTGCGGCTTCGGCGGCACGTTCGCGGTCAAGTACGGCGACATTTCGGCGGCCATCGCGGACGAGAAATGCGCGAACGTGCGCGCGTCCGGCACGGGCGCCGTCGTGCTCGGCGATCTCGGCTGCATGCTGAACATCGAAGGGCGGTTGCGCCGCACCGGCGACCGCGACACGCGCGTGCTGCACGTCGCGCAGGTGCTGGCGGGCGACGTCTGACGCCCGGTTCCGCTCACTTTTCCCCGATACCGCGATGCAAGTCCAATCGATGCATTTCAAGGCGCGCGCCGGCCAGAAGCTGGCCGACCAGCGCCTGCAGCAGAACCTGAAGAAGCTGTCGACGAAGTTCGTGTCCGCGCGCGCCGACGCGATGACCGCGATCGACTTCCCGGCCACGCGCGCCGCGCTGAAAGCCCGCCGCAACCGCGCGCTGGAGAACCTCGACGTGTGGCTCGAGGCGTTCGAGCGCGAGGCGACGCGGCGCGGCACGACGGTGCTGTTCGCCGAAACGACCGAGGATGCCGCGCGGCTCGTGGCCGACATCGCGCGCCGCCACGACGTGAAGAAGGTCATCAAGACCAAGTCGATGGTGTCGGAGGAAATGCGCCTGAACGCGGTGCTCGCGGAAATGGGCGTGCAGTCGATCGAGACGGATCTCGGCGAATACATCCTGCAGATCAACGACAACGAGCCGCCGAGCCACATCATCGCGCCCGTCGTGCACAAGGACAAGGACGAGATCGCCGACCTGTTCGCGCGTACACATCATCGCGAGCGGCTCACCGAGATTCCGGACATGACGCGCGAGGCGCGCGAGGTGCTGCGCCCGCATTTCATGTCGGCCGACATGGGCGTGACGGGCGGCAACTTCGTGATCGCCGAGACCGGTTCGGTCGCGATCGTGACGAACGAAGGGAACGAGGGCATGTGCACCGTGATGCCGCGCGTGCATGTGGCGGTGACGGGCATCGAAAAGGTGCTGCCGACGCTCGAGGATCTCGCGACCGCGATGCGCCTGCTGCCGCGCTCCGCGACCGGGCAGAAGACGTCGAACTATTTCTCGCTGCTGACCGGGCCGCGCGGGCCGGGTGACGAGGATGGCCCCGAGCACAACTATGTCGTGCTCGTCGACGGCGGCCGCACGGGGCTGATCGGCGGCGAATTCCAGGAGATGCTGCGCTGCATCCGCTGCGGCGCATGCATGAACCATTGCCCGGTATACCAGAAGGTCGGCGGCCACGCGTACGGCTGGGTCTACCCGGGGCCGATGGGATCCGTACTGACGCCGAGCTACGTCGGGCTCGACCGCTCGCTCGACCTGCCGCAGGCCGCGACACTTTGCGGGGAATGCGACAGCGTGTGCCCGGCCGGGATTCCGTTGTCGCACCTGTTGCGCACGCTGCGCGAGAAACAGGTCGAGCGACACCTGCGGCCGTGGCGCGAGCGGGCGGCGCTCGCCGCATGGGGTTTCTTCGCGCGCCGGCCGATGCTGTACGCGCTCACGACCAAGCTCGCCGTGCGCATCCTCGAGCGGCTGGGCGGTAGCGGCGGCATGCTGCGGCGCCTGCCGATGATGGGCGGCTGGATGGATACGCGCGACATGCCGACGCCGACCGGGCGCACGTTCCGTGAGCTGTACACGGCGTCGCAAAGCCACCTCGGCTGACGACTGTTCATTCGGCGACAACAGTGCGTTCGCTATTTGCATATTTATCTCGATAGATGCGGTCTATAGAATCCTGTCTGTAGTCCCCGGAATTGGGTTTCGGGGTACGAGGTCAAGGAGGTCCGCATCATGAAAAAGACAATATCGATGTACTGGCCGCTGGCAATCGTCGTTCCGCTGGCCGCGGCTGCCTATCTGCATGCGATGGCCGAGGCGCCGTCGTGTGGCCCGCTTGCCGTTCACCAGGCATCCGCCGAGCTGGCGCGTGCGGTGTCGTTCGGGCTGGTCGACGATGCGGCGAAGCCGCTGCCGGCGGCGTCCGGCGACGTCTTGCTCGCCGCGCCGAAGGCGCTGTAAGGCATGGCGCCGTCGCTTTGCGCGGCGGCGCGATTTCGGCCGCCTTTGTATAATGGCGTGTTGTTCTCCCACGCGGCTCGCCGCGGCTTTCCCATAGTGCGATGACCCGCGTTTCGATCTGTTTCGTTTGTCTCGGCAACATCTGCCGTTCGCCCACCGCGGAAGGCGTGATGCGTCACCAGGTCGACGCGGCCGCGCTGGCGGACCGGATCGCGATCGATTCGGCCGGCACCGGCGACTGGCATGTCGGCGAGCCGCCGGATAGACGTGCGCAGGCCGCCGCTCGCGGCCGCGGCTACGACCTGTCGGCGCTGCGCGCACGACAGGTGAGCGCGGCGGATTTCGAGCGCTTCGACCTGTTGCTCGCGATGGACGAGGCGAATCTCGCGGAGCTGCGCCGCCGCTGCCCGCCGCAGCATCGCGACAAGGTGCGCCTGCTGATGGAGTTCGCGCCGGATTCGGCCGAGACCGAGGTTGCCGACCCCTATTTCGGCGGTACGCAGGGCTTCGAGCAAGTGCTCGATCAGGTCGAGCGCGCGTGCGCGGGCCTGCTGGAGACGCTCCGGGCCCGTACGGACCGCTGATCGCGCGGTATTCAGCGATCTGCGAATACCCTTTCAAAGACATGGATACTTGACTAAAAACGTCAAATATTTATACTTGACCAAAATCGTCAAGATTGCAGTCCCCTAGACACCATGAGACTCACCACCAAAGGCCGTTTCGCCGTCACGGCGATGATTGACTTGGCACTGCGCCAGGAGCAGGGCCCGGTGACGCTTGCAGGCATCAGCCAGCGCCAGCGGATTTCGCTCTCGTATCTCGAACAGCTGTTCGGCAAGCTGCGCAGGCATGAAATCGTCGAATCCGTGCGCGGCCCGGGCGGCGGCTACAACCTCGCGCGTCGCGCGCAGGACGTCACCGTTGCCGACATCATCATCGCGGTCGATGAACCGCTCGACGCCACGCAGTGCGGCGGCAAAGGCACGTGCGACGGCTCGAAGCAGCCCGACGGCCATTGCATGACGCACGAGCTGTGGTCGACGCTGAACCAGAAGATGGTCGAATACCTCGATTCGGTGTCGCTGCAGGATCTCGTCGATCAGCAGCGCGCTCGCGAGGGCGCACCTGCGGTGCTGCGCGACCGGCGCACGCCGGAGCCCGTCGCGGCGCCGGCCGAGCCGGTTCGCACGATGCCGCTCGGCCCCAATTCGGTGTTCAACATCGCGAGTTCGTGAGCGCGAAGGCGCCATACCCCATAACGCACATAGTCCCTGCACAGAATTCCCGGAGCGACAGATGACCCAAGACACTCTCCACCTGCCCATCTATATGGATTACAGCGCGACGACGCCGGTCGACCCGCGCGTGGTCGACAAGATGGTGCCGTACCTGCGCGAGCAGTTCGGCAACCCGGCGTCGCGCAGCCACGCGTATGGCTGGGACGCGGAGCGTGCGGTCGAGGAAGCGCGCGAGAACGTGGCCGCGCTCGTGAACGCGGATCCGCGCGAGATCATCTGGACGTCCGGCGCAACGGAATCGGACAACCTCGCGATCAAGGGTGCCGCGAACTTCTACAAGGGCAAGGGCAAGCACATCATCACGGTGAAGACCGAGCACAAGGCCGTGCTCGACACCTGCCGCGAGCTCGAGCGCGACGGTTTCGAAGTCACCTACCTCGACGTGAAGGATGACGGCCTGATCGACCTCGACGTGTTCAAGGCCGCACTGCGCCCGGACACGATCCTCGTATCGGTGATGCACGTGAACAACGAGATCGGCGTGATCCAGGACATCGAGACGATCGGTGAGATCTGCCGCGAGAAGGGCATCGTGTTCCACGTCGACGCCGCACAGTCGACCGGCAAGGTCGCGATCGACCTCGCGAAGCTGAAGGTCGACCTGATGTCGTTCTCGGCGCACAAGACCTACGGCCCGAAGGGCATCGGCGCGCTGTACGTGCGCCGCAAGCCGCGTGTACGCATCGAAGCGCAGATGCACGGCGGCGGCCACGAGCGCGGCATGCGTTCGGGCACGCTGGCGACGCACCAGATCGTCGGCATGGGCGAAGCGTTCCGCATCGCACGCGAAGAAATGGCGACGGAAAACGAGCGCGTCCGCATGCTGCGCGACAAGCTGCTGCGCGGCCTGTCGCAAATCGAGGAAACGTACGTGAACGGCGACATGGAGCGTCGTGTCCCGCACAACCTCAACATCAGTTTCAACTTCGTCGAAGGCGAGTCGCTGATCATGGCGATCAAGGACGTCGCGGTGTCGTCGGGCTCCGCATGCACGTCGGCGTCGCTGGAGCCGTCGTACGTGCTGCGTGCGCTCGGCCGCAACGACGAGCTGGCCCACAGCTCGATCCGCTTCACGGTCGGCCGCTTCACGACGGAGCAGGAAGTCGACTTCGTGATCAACCTGCTGAACAGCAAGATCGCGAAGCTGCGCGAACTCTCGCCGCTCTGGGAAATGCACCAGGAAGGCATCGATCTGTCGACGATCGAATGGGCCGCACACTGAGCGCCGGATTGAACATACCCGCGGGCGGATTCGCGCACGCAGACGTAACGAGTCAAGGAGTCTGAGTCATGTCTTACAGCAACAAGGTTCTGGATCACTACGAAAACCCGCGCAACGTCGGTTCGTTCGCGAAGGACGACGACACGGTCGGCACGGGCATGGTCGGCGCGCCGGCCTGCGGCGACGTGATGAAGCTGCAGATCCGCGTCGGCGCGGACGGCGTGATCGAAGACGCGAAGTTCAAGACCTACGGGTGCGGTTCGGCGATCGCATCGAGCTCGCTCGTCACCGAATGGGTGAAGGGCAAGACGCTCGACGAAGCACTGTCGATCAAGAACACGCAGATCGCGGAAGAACTCGCGCTGCCGCCGGTGAAGATTCACTGCTCGATCCTCGCGGAAGACGCGATCAAGGCAGCCGTGGCCGACTACAAGAAGCGTCACGACACCACGGAAGGCGATCAGGCAGCAGCCTGAGCGGCATCGAGCGGCTTCAGAAGGAACGCGGCGGGCCCCGGTGGCGCGCCGCGGCAAGGACATCATGGCAATTACACTGACCGAAAAAGCAGCACAGCACGTCCAGAAATACCTCGTCCGTCGCGGCAAGGGTATGGGCCTGCGGCTTGGCGTTCGCACGACCGGGTGCTCGGGGCTCGCGTACAAGCTCGAGTATGTCGACGAGCTCGCTCCCGAGGATCAGGTGTTCGAGAGCCATGGCGTGAAGGTGATCGTCGATCCGAAGAGCCTGGCCTACATCGACGGCACCGAGCTCGACTTCGCACGCGAAGGCCTGAACGAAGGGTTCAAGTTCAACAACCCGAACGTGAAGGACGAGTGCGGCTGCGGCGAATCGTTCCGCGTGTGACCACGCGGATCTCCGCGCGATGCGGGCAAGAGGCGGCACGGGCCGCCTTTTTAATGTGCGGCGTTTGCCGCGCGACGAACCGGAATTGAACGCGACGATGGTCTCGCTGAAAGACAGCCACTTCGACCTGTTTCACCTGCCGGCGCAATTCGCGCTCGACGAGACGGCGCTCGACGCCGCCTATCGGACGGTGCAGACGCAGGTGCACCCGGACCGCTTCGCGGCGGCCGGTGACGCGCAGAAGCGCATCGCGATGCAATGGGCCACCCGCGCGAACGAGGCGTATCGCACGCTGCGCGATCCGCTGAAGCGCGCGTCGTATCTGCTGTCGCTGCGCGGCGTCGATATCGGCGCGGAAAACAACACCGCGATGGAGCCTGCGTTCCTGATGCAGCAGATGGAGTGGCGCGAGGGCATCGAGGATGCCGCGGCCGCCCGCAACGTCGACGCGCTCGACGCGCTGCTCGCCGAGTTGCGCGAAGAGCGGCGCGTGAGGGTGGAGCGCCTCGGCACGCTGCTCGACAGCGGCGCCGATCAGGCGGCCGCCGAGGCCGTGCGCCAGTTGATGTTCATCGAACGGGTCGCGTCGGAAGTGGGCGCGCAGATCGAGCGCCTCGAAACTTAACCGCGTGCCTTGCGGCACGCGCAGCAAACGGGCCGAGCGCCCGAACGAACCAAGATGGCTTTACTGCAAATTTCCGAACCGGGCATGGCGCCGGCGCCGCATCAGCGGCGACTCGCTGTCGGGATCGATCTCGGCACGACGAATTCGCTCGTCGCGGCCGTGCGCAACAGCGTGCCTGAAGTCCTGCCGGACGAAACGGGCCGCGTGCTGCTGCCGTCGGTGGTCCGCTATCTCGAGAAGGGTGGCCGACGCATCGGCCACGAAGCGAAAGAGCAGGCCGCCACCGATCCGCGCAACACGATCGTGTCGGTCAAGCGCTTCATGGGCCGCGGCAAGGCCGAGGTCGAAGGCGCGGCGAACGCGCCGTACGAATTCGTCGATGCGCCGGGCATGGTGCAGATCCGTACCATCGACGGCGTGAAGAGCCCGGTCGAAGTGTCGGCCGAGATTCTCGCGACGCTGCGTTATCGTGCGGAAGATTCGCTTGGCGATGACCTGGTTGGCGCGGTGATCACGGTGCCCGCGTATTTCGACGAAGCGCAACGCCAGGCGACCAAGGATGCCGCGCGCCTCGCGGGCCTCAACGTGCTGCGCCTGCTGAACGAACCGACCGCCGCGGCGATCGCCTATGGGCTCGACAACGGGGCCGAAGGCCTCTACGCGGTGTATGACCTCGGCGGCGGCACGTTCGACCTGTCGATCCTGAAGTTGACGAAGGGCGTGTTCGAAGTGCTGGCCGCGGGCGGCGATTCCGCGCTCGGCGGCGACGATTTCGACCATGCGCTGTTCGATCACGTGCTCGCGCAGGCCGGCATCGATGCGAAGGCGCTCGCGCCCGAAGACGTGCGCCTGCTGCTCGACCGTGTGCGCGTGCTGAAGGAGGCGCTGTCGTCCGCACCGGAGGCGTCGCTCGACGTCACGCTGTCGGGGGGCGCGCACCTTGTGCAGACGATCTCGCACGACACGTTCGCAGCACTCGTCGAGCCGCTTGTGCAGCGTACGCTCACGCCAACCCGCAAGGCGCTGCGCGATGCACAGGTCACGCCGGCCGACATCAAGGGTGTCGTGCTCGTCGGCGGTGCGACGCGCATGCCGGTGATTCGCGACGCGGTCGCGAAGTACTTCGGCCAGCCGCCGCTCGTGAACCTCGATCCGGACCAGGTCGTCGCGCTCGGCGCGGCGATCCAGGCCGACTTGCTCGCAGGCAATCGCGGCACCGGCGACGACTGGCTGTTGCTCGACGTGATTCCGCTGTCGCTCGGTGTCGAGACGATGGGCGGCCTCGTCGAGAAGATCATTCCGCGCAACTCGACGATTCCGATCGCGCGCGCGCAGGAATTCACGACTTTCAAGGACGGCCAGACCGCGATGGCGATCCACGTCGTGCAGGGCGAGCGCGAACTCGTCGCCGATTGCCGGTCGCTCGCGCGCTTCGAGCTGCGCGGCATTCCGCCGATGACGGCCGGCGCCGCACGCATTCGCGTGACCTACCAGGTCGACGCGGACGGCCTGCTGTCGGTGTTCGCCCGCGAGCAGTTGTCGGGCGTCGAGGCATCGGTCGTCGTGAAGCCGTCGTACGGTCTTGCCGACGACGACATCGCGAAGATGCTCGAGGACAGCTTCAAGACCGCCGAGATCGACATGCGCGCCCGCGCGCTGCGCGAAGCGCAAGTCGAGGCCGAGCGGATGCTCGAGGCGACGCAGGCCGCGCTGGCGGCCGACGGTGAACTGCTCGACGCGGACGAGCGCACGCAAGTCGACACACTGGCTGCCGCGCTGCGCGCGGTCGCGCAAGGCGACGATACGAACGCGATCGAAGCGGCGACCAAGGCGCTGGCCGACGGTACCGACGAATTCGCGGCGCGCCGGATGGACAAGAGCATCAAGCGCGCGCTGTCGGGCCGCCGGCTCGACGAGATCTGAACTCACGAACTGCGCATCGGCCGGCAACGGCCCGCGCGACAATGAACCGTGCGGCGCCTGGCGCCGCACCCTGACTGACGGAACGGACATGCCTCAACTGGTAGTGCTGCCTCACGTCGAACTGTGCCCGGATGGCGCGGTGATCGACGCGACGCCCGGCAAGAGTATCTGCGACAACCTGCTCGAACACGGGATCGAGATCGAGCATGCATGCGAGAAGTCGTGCGCGTGCACGACGTGCCACGTGGTGATCCGCGAAGGCTTCAACGATCTGACGCCGTCCGAGGAGGACGAGGACGATTTGCTGGACAAGGCGTGGGGCCTCGAGCCGACGTCGCGCCTGTCGTGCCAGGCGATCGTGAAGGAAGATTCGGACCTGGTGGTCGAGATTCCGAAGTACTCGATCAACCACGCGAAGGAAAACCACTGACAGGAACCGGAGGCAGGCGATGAAATGGACCGATTCGCGTGAAATAGCCATTGCGCTGGCGGACAAGCACCCGGACATCGACCCGCAGCGGATCAACTTCGTCGACTTGCGCCAATGGGTGCTCGAGCTCGACGGCTTCAACGACGATCCGGCGCACTCCGGCGAGAAGATCCTCGAAGCGATCCAGGCCCACTGGATCGACGAATCGGACTTCGACGACGAAGACTGACCGATGGGCACCGTGTGTGCCGCATGGGCGCGCAGCGCGCAATGAAAAAACGGCTCGTGAGAGATTGCTCACGAGCCGTTTTCGTTTTCAGGCCGCCTGCCCGCGCACGACATGTGGGCAGCGGGGGCCGACGCGATCAGGCGATTACGCGCCGACCAGCGTGCCGTTCTCGATCCGTACGCGCTGGCCCTGGCCGAACGGCGGCGGGTTGTGGTACGTGAACGTGCGCGTCGCGCCATTCTCCATCTGCACTTGCACCTGATAGTCGGTTTCCGCGCGCACCTGCTTTTCGACCTGGTTGCCGGCGAGGCCGCCACCCAGTGCGCCGATGATCGTCATCGCGGTGCGGCCGTTGCCGTGACCGAACTGGTTGCCGAGCAGGCCGCCGGCTGCAGCGCCGCCCACGGCGCCGATCCCCGAACTCTGGCCCGGCGTGCGCGTCTGCGAGATCGCGACGACCGTGCCGCAGCTCTGGCAGTAGCTCTGGGCCGGCGCCGACGGCTGCTGCGCGTATTGCGGCGGCTGCGGTGCCGTCGTATGACGGCGATGCGGCGCGGCCGGGCGTGGCGCGGGCTTCGGTTCGGCCTGCGCGACGGCGGCCTTCTGCTCGGCAGCCTTCTGCTGCGCGGCGGCCTGTTCGGCCGCCTGCTGCTGGGCTTGCGCGGCCAGCGCGGCGCTGGCGGCTGCGGCTGTATCGACGGCCGGCTGCGATGCGATCAGCGCGGCCTGGGTCTGACCGTTCTGCGCATTGTTGCTGTTGGCCTTCGGGAAGATGCCCGTGATCGCGGCCGTCGCTGCGAGGCTGGCGACGATGACGGCGCCGGCGGCGGTGGCGATGAGCGGGTGGAGGCGTTGCTTTTGCGGCGTGGTCTGATTCTGGTTGTCCATTTTTTTCTCCGATGTCGATCCGGATCGGCATTGCGGTGCCGGGCCGGATCCCACGCTGCGGGCTCGAGCAGACTTGGCGTTCCTGCGCCTCGTTCTGGTCCCGTGATCATGCGTGGTGACGCAACAGGAGTGTCGTCCACCGGCAAACGGCGCGCCGTATCAAGGTGTAACGAATTGCAGCAGGGCGCCGGCGGGCGTGGCAGGGAAAACCCGAGGAAGGCCGTCGCCACGAGGGGATAAAACGGGGGAGGATCGAAAGCCGGCGGATGCCGGCTGGCGGGATTTACGCGTCGTTACAAAGCTGACGCGCGCGCGCCGCAGGGCGCGGCGCACACGCGGGCGCAGCGTTCAGTCTTCGCGGCGCAGGTGCGGGAACAGCAGCACGTCGCGGATCGTCGGGCTGTCGGTCAGCAGCATCACGAGACGGTCGATGCCGATCCCGCAGCCGCCGGTCGGAGGCATCCCGTATTCGAGCGCGCGGATGTAGTCGGCGTCGAAGAACATCGCTTCCTCGTCGCCCGCATCCTTCTGCTCGACCTGCTTCTTGAAGCGCGCGGCCTGATCTTCCGGATCGTTCAGCTCCGAGAAGCCGTTCGCGATTTCGCGGCCGGTCATGAACAGCTCGAAACGCTCGGTGATGCCCGGCACCGTATCCGATGCGCGTGCGAGCGGCGACACCTCGACCGGGTAGTCGATGATGAAGGTCGGCTCCCACAGCTGCGCTTCGGCCGTTTCCTCGAACAGCGCGAGCTGCAGCGCGCCGATGCCTGCGTTCAGGAACGCCGGCTGCGACACGTCGACGCCGAAGCGCTTCAATTCGGTGCGCAGGAACGCGTCGTCCGACAGCTGGCCGTCGGTGTAGTCCGGTGCGTACTTCTGGATCGCCTGCGTGATCGTCAGGCGGTGGAACGGCTTTGCGAGGTCGAGTTCGCGGCCCTGGTACTGGATCGTCGCGGTGCCGAGCGCATCGATCGCCGCCTGGCGGATCAGCTGCTCGGTGAAGTCCATCAGCCAGCGGTAGTCGGTGTACGCGGCGTAGAACTCCATCATCGTGAATTCCGGGTTGTGACGCGGCGACACGCCTTCGTTCCTGAAGTTACGGTTGATTTCGAACACGCGTTCGAAGCCGCCGACGATTAGGCGCTTCAGGTACAGCTCCGGCGCGATGCGCAGGAACATCTGCATGTCGAGCGCATTGTGATGCGTGACGAACGGCTTCGCGGCCGCGCCGCCCGGGATCGGGTGCAGCATCGGCGTCTCGACTTCCATGAACTCGGCGTTGTCCATGAACTTGCGGATCGACGCGATCGTCTTGGTGCGGGCGCGGAACGTGTCGCGCGTTTCCGGCGTGACGATCAGGTCGACGTAGCGCTGGCGGTAGCGCATTTCCTGGTCCGACAGGCCGTGGAACTTGTCCGGCAGCGGGCGCAGCGCCTTCGACAGCAGGCGCAGTTCCTTGCACTGGACCGACAGCTCGCCCTTGTTGGTGCGGAACAGCACGCCGCGCGCGGCGACGATGTCGCCGAGGTCCCACTTCTTGAATGCGTCGTAGGTTTCCGCGCCGACGTCGTTCGGCGTCACGAAGAACTGGATCTGGCCCGAACCGTCCTGCACCGTCGCGAAGCTTGCCTTGCCCATCACGCGCTTGAGCATCATGCGGCCGGCGACCGACACCTCGACCGGGTTCGCTTCGAGCGCGGCCTTGTCCGAGTCGGCGAATTTCGTCTGCAGATCGGCTGCGTGATGTTCCGGGCGGAAATCGTTCGGGTAGGCGACGCCTTGCTCGCGCAGGGCGCGCAGCTTCTCGCGGCGCTCGGCGATGATCTGGTTTTCGTCCGCTGTGACGGCGGGCTGCGTTTGGGTCGGTTCGGTCATGATGGTCGGAATTCGGAGTGGGTGCGGCAACGCAAACGGGAAGGGCAAGGGGGCGCGACCCGGCAGGGTCGCGCCGCGGCGCTTACACGCCCTGTTTGAGGCTCGCGCTGATGAAGTCGTCGAGGTCGCCGTCGAGGACGGCGCGCGTGTTGCTCATTTCGACGTTCGTGCGCAGGTCCTTCACGCGGCTCTGGTCGAGCACGTACGAACGGATCTGGTGGCCCCAGCCCACATCGGTCTTGCTCGATTCGAGCTTGTCCTGTTCGGCCTGGCGCTTGCGCATTTCAACTTCATACAGGCGCGATTTCAGCATCGCCATCGCTTCGGCGCGGTTGCGGTGCTGCGAGCGGTCGTTCTGGCACTGCACGACGATACCGGTCGGCATGTGCGTGATCCGCACCGCGGAGTCGGTCTTGTTGATGTGCTGACCGCCCGCGCCCGATGCGCGGTATGTGTCGATGCGCAGGTCGGCCGGGTTGATCTCGACTTCGATCGAATCGTCGATTTCCGGGTAGACGAACACCGACGAGAACGACGTGTGGCGCCCGCCCGACGAGTCGAACGGCGACTTGCGCACGAGGCGGTGGATGCCCGTTTCGGTGCGCAGGAAGCCGTACGCGTATTCGCCCGAGACCTTGACCGTCGCGTTCTTGATGCCGGCGACGTCGCCGTCGGACTCTTCGAGCACTTCGGCCTTGAAGCCCTTGCGTTCGCAGTAGCGCAGGTACTGGCGCAGCAGCATCGACGCCCAGTCGCACGCCTCGGTGCCGCCGGCGCCGGCCTGGATGTCGATGAAGCAGTTGTTCGGGTCGGCCGGGTTCGAGAACATCCGGCGGAACTCGATGTCGCCCACGCGCGCCTCGAGCTTCGCGGCGTCTTCTTCCGACGCGACGAGCGTGTCCTCGTCACCTTCCTCGCGGGCCAGTTCGAACAGGTCGAGCGCGTCGCGCAGGTCGCCATCGAGCGCGGTGAGCGTCGTGACGACGCCCTCGAGCAGCTTCTTCTCACGACCGAGCGCCTGGGCGTTCTTCGAATCGTTCCAGACGTTCGGGTCTTCGAGTTCCTTGTTGACTTCGGTCAGACGCGCAGCTTTGGCGTCGTAGTCAAAGATACCCCCGAAGCTCGCCCGCGCGGTTGCGCAGGTCGAGCAGGGAGCTTTCGATCGCGTTGAGACGTTCCGCTTCCATGATCGTTCGCTATTCTTGCTTCGTAAAAAAGCGGAATTATAGCCGATCGGCGGGGTTGCCCGGTGACGCAAACGGTGCTCGCACGCGCGCCGCGGCCCCATCCGGCGCGGCGTGCATGCATCGGCGGGCCATGCAGGCAGGGCGGCCCGCGCTCAGCCGGCCGCGTGTTCGACGATCAGCTGGACGCGCGTGACGCCGTTCCACGTGTCGGCGACGAGGCGGTAGGCGACCAGCGCGCTCTCCGGCAGCGGCTCCGTGTGATTGAACCAGATCGCGTTGAAGCGCTGGCGGCCGCGCGCCAACTGCAGCTTCAGATGCTTCTCCTTCACGAGCGACTGCGACACGACGTCGAATTCGCCGGAGAAAAGCGGGGCCGGAAAGCCTTGCCCCCAGACGGCCTCGTCGAGCAGCCCGACGAACTGCGGCGTGAAGTACGCATCCTCGAGTTCGCCGTCGGTTTCGATCACGCGGGCCAGCGCGTCGTCGGACAGCCATTCGCGCGCGACGGCCTCGAACGCGGCCGCGAAGCGCGGCACGTTCTCGGTGTCGAGCGTGAGGCCGGCCGCCATCGCGTGGCCGCCGAATGCGACGATCAGGTCCGGTTCGCGTTTCGACACGAGGTCGAGCGCGTCGCGCAGGTGGAAGCCGGGAATCGAGCGGCCCGAGCCCTTGACCCGCTTGCCTTCGTCGTCCGCGTGCGCAAACGTGAACGACGGGCGGTGGAATTTTTCCTTGAGCCGGCCGGCGACGATGCCGATCACGCCCTGATGCCACTCGGGGTTGAAGAGGGTGATCGTGCACGCGTCGGCCGGATCGACGTCGGCGAGATCGGCGAGCGCCTGCTGCTGCATGCCGGCCTCGATCTCGCGGCGTTCGCGGTTCATCACGTCGAGCTGCTGCGCGAGATCCCACGCGCGGCCGATGTCGTCGGTGATCAGGCACTCGATGCCGAGCGACATGTCGGACAGCCGTCCGGCGGCGTTCAGGCGCGGGCCGAGGCCGAAGCCGAGGTCGAAGCCCGATGCCGTACGCGCTTCGCGCGCGGCCGCGCGGAACAGCGCGGCGACGCCCGGCTGCATGCGGCCGTTGCGGATACGCTGCAGCCCCTGCGCGACCAGCACGCGATTGTTGCCGTCGAGCCGCACGACGTCGGCGACGGTGCCGAGCGCGACGAGGTCGAGCAGGCCGTCGAGGCGCGGCTCGGCTTCCTTGTTCGCGAACGCGCCGCGGCGGCGCAGCTCGGCGCGCAGCGCGAGCAGCACGTAGAACATCACGCCGACGCCGGCGAGGTGCTTGCTCGGGAACGCGCAGCCGGGCTGGTTCGGGTTGACGATCGCGCGCGCGGCGGGCAGCGCGTCGCCGGGCAGGTGGTGGTCGGTCACGAGCACGTCGATGCCGCGCGCGTTCGCGGCTTCGACGCCCGTGACGCTCGCGATCCCGTTGTCGACGGTAATCAGCAGGTCGGGCTTGCGCGCGGCGGCGAGTTCGACGATCTCGGGCGTGAGGCCGTAGCCGTATTCGAATCGGTTCGGCACCAGATAGTCGATCTGCGCGCCGAACATCCGCAGGCCGCGCACCGCGACCGCGCATGCGGTTGCACCGTCGCAGTCGTAGTCGGCGACGACGAGCAGGCGCCGCTTGTCGGCGATCGCGTCGGCGAGCAGCGATGCAGCGTCGGCGCAGCCTTTCAGCTCGGTGGGCGGAACGAGTCGCGCCAGCGCGGTCTCGATATCGGCGGGCGACTGCACGCCGCGCGACGCGTACAGGCGCGCAAGGACGGGATGCAGGCCGTGGCGCGCGAGCACTTCGGCGTCGGCGGGCGCGACGGGACGGGTAACGATCCGGGTCATACGGGGTCTGTTTTGTTATTCGAACAGGGAGGCCAGCGCGCGGCGGCGCCAGAACTTGCGCAGGTCGCCGCGCGTCGCGTGCAGCGTGACGGAACTCGTGTCGCCGCACAGCGTGAAATCGACGCTCGCGAGCTCACCGTTCTGCAGCGCGGCAAGGGCCGGCGCGAACCAGTCGCGCTCGAGCGCGGCGAGTCCGTCGTGCCAGCGCGCCCAGTCCTGCTCGATGAACGGGGTGGTCAGCGCGGGCAGTTCGACGAGCGTCGCGCCATCGGCGGCGGGCAGCGTGCCGAACGCGGCCGGCGGCGCGCCGGCGTCGGGCGACCTCGATGCGAA
>NZ_JAAGPH010000135.1:0-21910 GCF_017104705.1 Burkholderia sp. Se-20373
GTGCTCTTCCCATCTAGCGCGATGCGCGGTTCGGGGTACTCGAGCGCGCGCCGGAACGCGGCTGCTTCGTTTGCGCCGGCCGTCCATTCGCCGCGCGCGACGCCGAGGCCGGCGCGCGCATCGCCGAGCGTGCCGGACACCCAGACGTCGTCGCCGTCGCGCGCGGCGTCACGTCGCAGTACCGCGTCGGGCGCGACTTCGCCGAACACGGTCACGCACAGGTTCAGCGGGCCGCTCGTCGTGTCGCCGCCGATCAGCTCGCAGCCGTAGCGCTCGGCGAGCGCGAACAGCCCGTTGCTGAATGCTTCCAGCCATGCAGCGTCGGCCCGCGGCAGCGCGCACGCGAGCGTGAACGCGCGCGGCTCGGCGCCCATCGCCGCGAGGTCGGACAGGTTGACCGCGAGCGTCTTGTGACCGAGCGCGTCGGGCGCGACGTCGGGGAAGAAGTGGCGGCCTTCCACCAGCATGTCCGTCGAAATGGCCAGCAATTTCCCGGATCGGGGCGTGATCAACGCGCAGTCGTCGCCGATGCCGAGCGTCGACGCACGGGCGCCCTGCGCGGCGCGGCGCGTGAAGAAGCGTTCGATCAGCGAAAACTCGGAGAGGGCGGCTGGCACGGCGGATGGATCCGAAACGATGGAAGGAACGGCATTGTACGAGGCGAGCGGCGGCGTTCCTGCACCGTTCAGTACAATTTTGTCGCGGCTGTTGCACCCGAATCGCCGGTCTGGCGGCCGATGATTGGCGCTACAATGCCGTCGAAGAGTCATTCTAATCCGCCCGCCAAGAGACACATGTCTACCCAAGCCTCCTCCAAAGCCAAACTCCGCGAAGCCGCGCTCGACTATCACGAATTCCCGACCCCCGGGAAAATCGCGATCGCCCCGACCAAGCAGATGATCAACCAGCGCGACCTCGCGCTCGCGTACTCGCCGGGTGTGGCGTACGCGTGCGAGGAGATCGTCGAGAATCCGCTCAACGCGGCACGCTTCACCGCGCGCAGCAACCTCGTCGGCGTGGTCACGAACGGGACGGCGGTGCTCGGTCTCGGCAACATCGGCCCGCTCGCGTCGAAGCCGGTGATGGAAGGCAAGGCGGTGCTGTTCAAGAAGTTCGCGGGCATCGACGTGTTCGACATCGAGCTGAACGAGTCGGACCCGCACAAGCTCGTCGACGTGATCGCCGCGCTGGAGCCGACCTTCGGCGGGATCAACCTGGAAGACATCAAGGCGCCGGACTGCTTCATCGTCGAGCGCGAAGCGCGCAAGCGGATGAAGATCCCGGTGTTCCACGACGACCAGCACGGCACCGCGATCGTGGTGGCCGCGGCCGTCACGAACGGGCTGAAGGTCGTCAACAAGGACATCAAGAAGGTCAAGCTCGTCGCGTCCGGCGCGGGGGCGGCCGCGCTCGCGTGTCTCGACCTGCTGGTCGACATCGGCCTGCCGCTCGAGAACATCATCGTGACCGACCTGGCCGGCGTGGTCTACAAGGGCCGCACCGAGCTGATGGACCCGGACAAGGAGCGTTTCGCCCGTGAAACGGAAGCCCGGACGCTGGCCGAAGTGATCGACGGCGCGGACATCTTCCTCGGCCTGTCGGCCGCCGGCGTGCTGAAGCAGGAGATGGTGAAGGGCATGGCCGAACGCCCGCTGATCCTCGCGCTCGCGAACCCGACGCCGGAAATCCTGCCGGAACTCGCACTCGAAGTGCGGCCGGACGCGGTGCTGGCCACGGGCCGCACCGATTACCCGAACCAGGTCAACAACGTCCTGTGCTTCCCGTTCATCTTCCGCGGCGCGCTCGACGTCGGCGCGACGACGATCACGCGTGAAATGGAGATCGCGGCCGTCAATGCGATCGCCGAGCTCGCGCAGCACGAGCAGAGCGACATCGTCGCGACGGCGTACGGCATCCAGGACCTGTCGTTCGGGCCCGAATACCTGATTCCGAAGCCGTTCGATCCGCGCCTGATCGTGAAGATCGCGCCGGCCGTCGCGCAGGCCGCGATGGACGGCGGCGTCGCGACGCGCCCGATCGAGGACATGGACGCGTACAAGCAGCACCTGCAGCAGTTCGTGTACCACAGCGGCACGACGATGAAGCCGATCTTCCAGATCGCGCGCGCTGCGCCGGAAGAGAAGAAACGCGTCGTGTTCGCGGAAGGCGAAGAAGAGCGCGTGTTGCGCGCCGTACAGATCATCGTCGACGAAAAACTCGCGAAGCCGATCCTGATCGGCCGCCCGTCGGTGATCGAGCACCGTATCCAGCGCTACGGCCTGCGCCTGACGCCGGGTACCGACTTCACGGTCGTCAACACCGAGCACGACGAGCGCTACCGCGACTTCTGGCAGACGTACTACAAGATGATGGCGCGCAAGGGCATCAGCGAGCAGCTCGCGCGCGTCGAGATGCGCCGCCGCACGACGCTGATCGGCTCGATGCTGGTGAAGAAGGGCGAAGCGGACGGGATGATCTGCGGCACGATCAGCACCACGCACCGCCACCTGCACTTCATCGACCAGGTGATCGGCAAGCGCCCGGGCTGCAGCGTGTACGCGGCGATGAACGGCCTCGTGCTGCCGGGCCGCCAGATTTTCCTCGTCGACACGCACGTGAACGTCGATCCGACCCCGGAAGAGCTGGCCGAGATCACGATCATGGCGGCGGAAGAAGTGCGCCGCTTCGGCATCGAGCCGAAGGTCGCGCTGCTGTCGCACTCGAATTTCGGCACGAGCAACGCCCCTTCGGCGAAGAAGATGCGCGATACGCTCGCGATCCTGCAGGAACGTGCGCCGGAGCTGAAGGTGGACGGCGAGATGCACGGCGACGTCGCGCTCGACGCGGCGCTGCGCAAGGAAATCCTGCCGGAATCGACGCTGGAAGGCGAAGCGAACCTGCTGATCCTGCCGAACATCGACGCCGCGAACATCGCGTACAACCTGCTGAAGACGGCCGCGGGCAACAACATCGCGATCGGGCCGATCCTGCTGGGCGCCGCGCAGCCGGTGCACGTGCTGACCGAATCGGCGACCGTTCGCCGCATCGTCAACATGGCGGCGCTGCTGGTCGCCGACGTGAACGCCACGCGCTGAGCCAAAACGAACGCGCCAGGCCGGTCGAACCGGTGTGGCGCGTCGGGCGAAATTGTAAACAAAAGCAAAAAGAGGCGTGCCCGCAATGGGCACGCCGCGGGCAGGGCGCAAACGCGCTTCCCTCAAGCAACATCAGCATCTCTCTCCACTCAGCGTAGCCGGCGTGGCAAGGAGGCAGAGTCTTGCCATGCCAGAGATGCCGCCCGCATTTTATCCTATGTAAGATAAATGTAGTGTGATTTCGGTAAAAAGTGCGCAATTCCGGGTATCACTGGTCTTTCGATTCCCAAACGGACATTGATTCGCGCGGCCAATAACGCTACGCTAACGCCTTTGTTGGTCGTCAACTACTTGATTTAACAGCGGGAACCCTGGTTCATGGCACGCAAGTGGCTCCGCAACGGCGCGCTCGCGTCCGTCTTCGCGATGTTCGCGATGGGTATCGTCGGCACGCCGACGGGCAGTCTGGTTTCCGCCGCTTACGCACGGGAGGCCGTTCCGGCCGACGTGGCGGCGAGCGGGCTCGATACGATTCCGACCGCCCGTCTTCCGCGCGAGGCCGTGACCACGCTGGGCCTGATCGGCGCCGGCGGTCCGTATCCGTACGAGAAAGACGGCGTCGTGTTTGGCAACCGCGAGCGGATCCTGCCAAAAGCGAAGCGCGGCTACTACCATGAGTACACGGTGCCGACGCCGCGTGCCCGCAATCGCGGTGCGCGCCGGATCGTCTGCGGCGGGCCACTGCGCCGGATCGACAACTGTTATTACACGGGCGACCACTACAACAGTTTTAAACGTATTGTTGAATGACTTCGGGACGAATGGCATGAGCGACTCCATCTACGCGCACGAAACGGCGGCGGCGGAACTGTTCGCGGCCGGCGACGGCAATCTGTTTCAGCGCGTGATCCAACTGCACGCGGCGGCGCAGGCTGGCGGCACGCCGGAGCAACAGGAAGCCGAGTCCGGGCTTTCATCGAACGAGGAGCCTATGAGCCTTTTCACGACCGTGCGACCCAATCTCGTGCAGTCGATCCGCGCGTTCCGCGTGCAGGATCTTGCCGACGAAGCCGGCCGGCTCGGCCAGCATTTCCTGTATGCGTTTTGCGGCGCCGCGCAGTCGAAGCAGGAAGTGATGGAAACGATCGCGACGTCGTTCCTGTTCCCGAAACATTTCGGGAAGAACTACGACGCGCTGTACGACTCCCTGACCGACCTCGTCGCGAAGGCCGGCGCGCAGCCCGGTTTCGTGATCGTCCTCGAAGGGCTGCCGATCGCGCAGAAGTTCGACAAGGAAGGGCGCGAGACGCTGCTCGACGTGTTCCGCGAGGCGGCCGAATTCTGGGCCGAGCGCAAGGTCGCGTTCCGCGTGTTCTATTCGTTCGCGTAAGCGCACGTCGGCCCGCGGCCGATTCGGCGAATCATCCTTCGGAAGCCCGCTTCGAGCGGGCTTTTTTGCGTCTGCGTGATGCGGACGGGCTGGAACGGCGCGTGGCCCGCTGACATTGTCCTTTCATCCGGCACCTTTTTTCGAGACAATCTCGATCGGCCCGGTCGCGGCAGCGGCCGCATCGGGCGCATACAACAAACCATCGAGAGAGGGCTGTCTTCCCATGAATATTTCCCGTTCCGCACGCGCCGTCGTGCTGCCCCTGCTGGTCGTGGCGGGCGCCGCGCATGCGGCGCCGCTCACGCCCGAGCAGACCGTCGACCTTTACATCGGCGCATTCGTCAACGGCGATGTGTCGAAAGCGCGCGAATTCAACGATGCGGTGCGCACGAGTTACGGCGGCAAGGATGCGCTCAACGTCGATGTTCTGTCGAAGATGGGCGATTCGATGCGCAAGGACATGGCCGACGGGATGCTGGAGCCGATGCCGCCGAAGGTGAGCGCTGCGCTGCGCCCATCCGTCGAAGGGGCGGTCGCAGCGTATCTACGTGCGCTCAATCGCTCGGAGTGCAAGGCAACCGGGTCGTCGCAGCGACCGAACTCGGCTCGCGACGGCGAGACGATCGCGACGGTCGAGTTTGCGTGCCGCGTCCCGGATGCAAGGCCCGGCGGAGAGGCGTTGGCGGAAAAGCTTGGCGACGGTCGTCGGCTGAAGAACGATGCTGCACGCATTGTCGCGTTTCAGAAGATCTTCTCCGGCATGGCGAAGGTGCTGGACGCAGCGCCGGTCACGTACCCCGTGACGGGCAAGATCGATGTCTACAGCCTCGACGGCGGCTGGACGACCGGCAGCCCGCAAGACGTGCTGACGCCGGTGCTCGATGCGTTGTCAGAAGCGATGCCGCATGGCTCGTCGAGCGACAAGTAAGTTGCGATAGGCCGCCGCATCGCAACGGGCCGCATTCCCGCGGCGATGCCGGCCGCGTATCGCATAGCGGCCGGTTGGCGTGCGGTCAGGGCGTGTCGCGCCGACTTGCGCAGGCACGACTACGCGTCACCATCCGCCCCAGCGCGCCGCGAGCGCGGCAAGCACCGCCGCCCCGGCCGTCTCGGTACGCAGCACGCGGGGGCCGAGCGACAGCGCGGTGAACCCGCGCGCGCGTGCCGCATTTTCCTCGTCGGGCGACAGCCCGCCTTCCGGCCCGATCAGCAGCGTGACCGTTGCAGCTGGCGGCGCGTCGGGCAGCGACGCGAACGGGATGCTCGCGCGCGGCGACAGCAGCAGCCGCAGTTCGCCGTCGGCCGGCGTGGCCGGCAGCGTATCGAGCCACGCGTTGAAGCCGGCGACCGGCGCGACGTCGGGTACGCGGTTGCGCCCGCATTGCTCGCACGATGCGCGCACGACGCCGCGCCAGTGCGCGACGCGCTTGTCCGCGCGCTCGCCGGCGAGCTTCACGACGCCGCGCGCGGTCGACAGCGGCACGACCGCCGTCACGCCGAGCTCGACCGCCTTCTCGATCACCCAGTCCATCTTGTCGCCGCCGGCGATGCCTTGCGCGAGCGTCACGCGATAGGGCGGCTCGGCCTCGGCCGGTTCGAACGTGTCGATCTGCGCGAGTGCGCTGCGCTTGTCGATCTCGACGAGCCGTGCGCGGTACTGGCCGCCGGTGCCGTCGAACAGCGCGAGCACGTCGCCGGGCTGCAGGCGCAGCACCGTTGCGTGGCGCGCGACCTCGGCAGGCAACGCGAGCGTGGCGTCGGCGCGCAGGGCTGCGTCGACGAAAAAGCGCGGCACGGCCGCGGTGGTGGTGGCTTCGTTCATGCGTGTAACGGGTGGGGTCATGCGTCGAGACGGCGCCCGAGCGCCCATCGGTAGCCGTCGAGATCCTCGATCTGCGCGAACCGGTCGCCCCAGAACTGATCCTGCGGCGCGCTCAGCGACTTCGCGCCCGCGTCGAGCGCGCGCTGCCAGGTGGCGTCGACGTCGTCGACATACAGGTAGAACGATTGCGGCGCGGTGGCGTTCGCACTTTTCGGCGTGCGCGCGGTCGAGCCGAATGCGCCTTCGGGCGCGAACATCACGATCAGCTGGCCGCGATAGGCCATCTCGACGTGCATGATCGCGCCGTCTTCGTCGTGCACGTCGCGCAGCTCGAAGCCGAATGCGGCCTTGAAGAAATCGATGGCCGCGCGCGCGTTGCGTACGGCCAGGTAGGGCGTCAACCAAGGCACGTTGGCCGGACGTGGATCGGTCATGAAAATCTCCTGTGGGGGCGCTTGGGCACATGTTCCGATTCCATGCCCGGGCGTTCGTTCAGGGGGCGGCACGGCGTCCAGGACGTTCCGCCCCGGTGCCATGCATCGCGAATCCTGCAGGGACGCGATGGAAAGACGGAGGCGAGGCGGCTGCGCGGACGCTCAGCGGCGAACGCCCAGTGTATCGCGCAGCGCGCGCGGCAGGGCAAAGAGGGACGCATGCAGCCGCGCGTCGTAGTAGCGCAAGCCCTGGACGCGGCGGGCCGCGAGCCGTTCGTCGATGTCGTGCGCGAACAGCGCGGCCGCGTCGAGCGTGTCGCTCGCGATCGCCATCAGCCACTGCGAGCCGTACAGCGGCACGTGCGCGGACAGCGGATCGACGACCGCGAAGCTCGCGCGCAGGTCGTCGAGCAGCGCGGCGATGCGCGCCGCGTGGAACACCGGCGAGCCGAGGTGCATCGAGATCGCGCCGCACGGCGTCAGGATCCGCTTGAGCCGCGCATAGAACGCGCGCGTATAGAGGCCGGCCGCCGGCGAATCGGGCGGCGTGAGGTCGAACACGACGAGATCGAAATGCTCGACGGTCGACTCGACGAAATGCGCGGCGTCGCCGATCACGACCTCGACGCGCGGGTCGTCGAGCGCGCCCTGGTGCACGTCGTCGAGATAACGGCGCGCCATCCCGACCACCTCGTCGTCGAGTTCCGCGATCACGATCCGCGCGATGCACGCATGCTTGAGCAACTGGCGCGCCGCGCCGCCGTCGCCGCCGCCGAGCACGAGCGCCTTGCGCGGCGACGGATGCGCGAGCGCGGCCGGGTGCGTCATGCACTCGTGATAGACGTACTCGTCGCCGACCGACGTCATCGGGCGGCCGTCCAGCGTGAACAGGCGGCCGAGCTGCGGGGTTTCCCAGACCTCGATCTGCTGGTGCGGCGACGCGACGTGCGCGAGCCGCCGGGCGTTCGGGAAGCCGTAGGCGGAGTCGGGCGTAGGGTGGAAAAGTAGAGTCGTGCTCACGGGCGGGCCACTCAGGGCTGGCAGTTCCGACGTCTGAATTATAGGAGGCGGGCGGTTTGACGGAAAACCGTGCCGGAACACTACTCGCCGACAAGGGAAATGTCAGCCCATCTGTTAAAATGACGAGCTTTGCAGCCCCGTCCGTAGGCTCCGTCCGCTTCGCGTCCGTCAGGCGCCGCACCGCGCGCCGGGAACGATTGACGCTCGAGCTTCCGGATGCCGCCGTGCCCCCGTTTCCTCGACTCGTTCTCCGGACTCGACATGACGACTTCGTCTCCCGCCTCCACCACCCTGATGGCCAACGCGATCCGTGCGCTCGCAATGGACGCCGTCCAGCAAGCGAACTCCGGCCACCCCGGCATGCCGATGGGCATGGCCGAAATCGGCGTCGCGCTCTGGTCGCGCCATCTGAAGCACAACCCGACGAACCCGCACTGGGCAGACCGCGACCGCTTCGTGCTGTCGAACGGCCATGGCTCGATGCTGCTGTACTCGCTGCTGCACCTGACCGGCTACGACCTGCCGATCGAAGAGCTGAAGAACTTCCGCCAGCTGCACTCGAAGACGCCGGGCCACCCGGAATACGGCATCACGCCGGGCGTCGAGACGACCACCGGCCCGCTCGGCCAGGGTCTCGCGAACGCGGTCGGCATGGCGCTCGGCGAAGCGCTGATGGCCGACGAGTTCAACCGTGACGGCGCGAAGATCGTCGATCACCACACGTACGTGTTCCTCGGCGACGGCTGCCTGATGGAAGGCATCTCGCACGAAGCCTGCTCGCTCGCCGGCACGCTGAAGCTGAACAAGCTGATCGCGCTGTACGACGACAACGGCATCTCGATCGACGGCGACGTCGTGAACTGGTTCCACGACGATACCCCGAAGCGTTTCGAAGCCTACGGCTGGAACGTGATCCCGAACGTGAACGGCCATGACGTCGACGCGGTCGACGCAGCCATCGCGAAGGCGAAGCTGTCGGACAAGCCGACGCTGATCTGCTGCAAGACGGTGATCGGCCAGGGCGCGGCGACCAAGGCCGGCGGCCACGACGTGCACGGCGCGGCGCTCGGCGCGGAAGAAATCGCGAAGACGCGCGCGGCACTCGGCTGGACCTGGGAGCCGTTCGTGATTCCGCAGGAAGTCTACGCGGCGTGGGATGCGAAGGAAGCCGGCAAGCGCGCGGAAACCGAATGGGATGCGACGTTCGCTGCGTATCGCGCCAAGTTCCCGGCAGAAGCTGCCGAATTCGAGCGCCGGATGGCCAACCAGCTGCCGGCCGACTGGGCCGAAAAGGCTGCGGCGATCATCGCCGGCGCGAACGAGCGCGGCGAGACGGTGGCGACCCGCAAGGCGTCGCAGCAGGCGATCGAAGGCTTGGCTGCCGCCCTGCCCGAACTGCTCGGCGGCTCGGCCGACCTGACCGGCTCGAACCTGACCAACTGGAAGGCATCGAAGGCCGTCCGCGCGAATCCGGAAGGCCCGGGCGTCCAGCTGGGCAACCACATCAACTACGGCGTGCGTGAATTCGGCATGAGCGCCGCGATCAACGGCCTCGCGCTGCACGGCGGCCACAAGCCGTTCGGCGGCACGTTCCTGACGTTCTCCGACTACAGCCGCAACGCGTTGCGTGTGGCCGCGCTGATGAAGGTGCCGTCGATCTTCGTGTTCACGCACGACTCGATCGGCCTCGGCGAAGACGGCCCGACGCACCAGTCGATCGAGCACGTGTCGAGCCTGCGCCTGATCCCGAACCACGACGTATGGCGTCCGGCCGATACGGTCGAAACGGCCGTCGCATGGACCCACGCGGTCGCCGCCGACCGTCCGTCGAGCCTGATCTTCAGCCGCCAGAACCTGGCGTTCAACCCGCGTACCGATGCGCAGATCGCGAACATCGAGAAGGGCGGCTACGTGCTGAAGGACTGGGACGAAGAGATCGTCGCGCGCAAGATCATCCTGATCGCGACGGGCTCGGAAGTCGAACTCGCGATGAAGGCCGTCGAGCCGCTCGCGCAGCAAGGCATCGCGGCACGCGTCGTGTCGATGCCGTCGACCAACGTGTTCGACCGCCAGGACGCCGAATACCGTGAGCGCGTGCTGCCGCACGGCGTGCGCCGCGTCGCGATCGAAGCGGGCGTGACGAGCTTCTGGCACAAGTACGTCGGCCTCGAAGGCGGCGTCGTCGGGATCGACACGTTCGGCGAATCGGCGCCGGCCGGCGTGCTGTTCAAGTACTTCGGCTTCACCGTCGAGCACGTCGTCGAGACCGCCAAGGCCGTGCTGGCCTAAAGAGACAGATGCGACGCGCGCCACCCCTCGCGCGCGTCGCACCGTGAAGCTGCACGAAACGAATTTTTTCAGCCATCAGGAGATAGACCATGACGATTCGCGTCGCAATCAACGGCTACGGCCGCATCGGCCGCAACACGCTGCGCGCGTTCTACGAGAACGGCAAGAAGCACGACATCGAGATCGTCGCGATCAACGATCTGGGCGATGCGAAGACCAACGCGCACCTGACCCAGTACGACACCGCGCACGGCAAGTTCCCGGGTGAAGTGTCGGTCGACGGCGATTACCTCGTCGTGAACGGCGACAAGATCCGCGTGCTGGCGAACCGCAACCCGGCCGAACTGCCGTGGGGCGAGCTGGGCGTCGACGTCGTGATGGAATGCACGGGCTTCTTCACGACGAAGGAAAAGGCCAGCGCGCACCTGAAGGGCGGCGCGAAGAAGGTGATCATCTCGGCACCGGGCGGCAAGGACGTCGACGCGACGATCGTCTACGGCGTGAACCACGACGTGCTGAAGGCCGAGCACACCGTCATCTCGAACGCATCGTGCACGACGAACTGCCTCGCGCCGCTCGTCAAGCCGCTGAACGACAAGATCGGCCTCGAAACCGGCCTGATGACGACGATCCACGCGTACACGAACGACCAGGTGCTGACGGACGTCTACCACGAAGACCTGCGCCGCGCGCGTTCGGCCACGCACAGCCAGATCCCGACGAAGACGGGCGCTGCTTCGGCCGTCGGCCTCGTGCTGCCGGAACTGAACGGCAAGCTCGACGGTTACGCGATCCGCGTCCCGACGATCAACGTGTCGATCGTCGACCTGTCGTTCATCGCGAAGCGCGACACGACGGTCGAGGAAGTCAACGCGATCATGAAGGAAGCTTCGGAAGGCGCGCTGAAGGGTATCCTCGGCTACAACGAAGCGCCGCTGGTGTCGATCGACTTCAACCACAACCCGGCTTCGTCGACGTTCGACGCCACGCTGACCAAGGTGTCGGGCCGCCTCGTGAAGGTGTCGAGCTGGTACGACAACGAGTGGGGTTTCTCGAACCGCATGCTGGATACGGCTGTCGCATTCGCGAACGCGAAGTAATCCCGCACGTTGCGCGGCCGCCGCAAGGCGGCCTGCGCGGCGAACGAGCCCGGCCCGGTTTTCCGGCCGGGCTTTTTTATTACCCGCCGTTATGGCTCGATGCCGCCGTCACCTGCTCGAGCGCGGCGACGAACGCGCGCTTCAGCGGGCTGTCGAGATCGGTCCACGCGAGGCCGATGCCGGTACGGTGCCCGGCCAGATCGAGCGGCCGCGCGAGCACGTTCGGCGGCAGCGCGCTGGCGGCCTCCGCCGGAATCAGCCCGATGCCCATCCCCGCCGCGACGAGCGCGAGCATCGTCGTGAATTCACCGAACTCCTGCGCGATCTCGAGCGTCGTGCCCGCGCGGCTCAGCGCGAGCAGCATGTCGTCGTGAAAGCCCGGCGCGTAGCGGCGCGCGAGCACGAACGCGGGCTGGCCGCGCAGCGCGGCCGGCGCGATCGCATCGTGCGCGGCGAGCGGATGGTCGAGCGGCAGCGCGACGACGAAACCTTCCTCCAGCACCACGCGCGTGGCGATGCCCGCATACGCGGCTGGCAGCCGGATCATCCCGAAATCGATGCGCCGGTCGCGCAGCGCGGCGATCTGGTCGGGTGTCGGCAGGTCCTTCAGTTCGAGCGTGATCAGCGGATAGCGCTCGCGCATCGTGCGCAGCACGGCCGGCAGCAGCGCGGGCAGCACCGACGACACGAACGCGATCCGCAGCGTGCCGATCTCGCCGCGGCTCGACAGCCGCGCCATCTGTTCCGCGCGCGCGGCCTGCTGCAGCGTGGCGCGCGCCTCGGGCAGGAACACGCGCCCCGTATCGCTGAGTTCGACCTTGTGCCGGTCGCGCTCGAACAGGCGCGCGCCGAGTTCTTCCTCGAGCGCCTTGATCTGCATGCTCAGCGCGGGCTGCACGATGAACAGGCGCTGCGCGGCGCGCCCGAAATGCAGTTCTTCCGCGAGCGTGACGAAGGCGCGCAATTGCTTGAGTTCCATGGGCGGCGGGCAGGCGAGGGCGGTGATCAAATTTCATGATAACCGGATCAAAAAAGACCATTGGCGCGGCCCCCGCCGGCAGCCGAAGATACCGTCAACGCGAGACCGGCCGCGGTGGGCCGCCGGCTCGACTGGCACGAGGAGACACGCATGACCCACGCGCTTGAACGGTTCCGCCTCGACGGCCGCCGCGCACTGATTACCGGTTCCGGACGCGGGATCGGGCTGACGCTCGCCCGTGGGCTGGCCGAGGCGGGAGCGGCGATCGTCATCAACGATCGCAATGAGGAGAAGGCCGCAGCGCTCGTGCAGCATCTGCGCGAGGAAGGCTTCACGGCCGACTACGCGGTATTCGACGTCGCCGAGCATGCGCAGGTGCGCGCGGCGATCGACGATTTCGAGGCGCGCGTCGGCGCGATCGACATCCTCGTGAACAACGCGGGCATCCAGCGTCGCGCACCGCTCGACGCGTTCGAACCCGATGATTGGCATGCGTTGATGCGCGTGAACCTCGATGGCGTGTTCAATGTCGCGCAGGCGGTCGCGCGGCACATGATTGCGCGCGGCCGCGGCAAGATCATCAACATCTGCTCGGTGCAGAGCGAGCTCGCACGGCCGACGATCGCGCCGTATGCGGCGACCAAGGGCGCGGTGCGGATGCTGACGAAGGGGATGTGCGCCGACTGGGCGCGCCACGGCATCCAGGCGAACGGCCTCGCGCCCGGCTATTTCGAAACCGAGCTCAACCGCGCGCTGGTCGACGACGCGGTGTTCTCGGACTGGCTGTGCAAGCGCACGCCGGCCGGCCGCTGGGGGCGCGTCGACGAGCTGTGCGGCGCGGCGATCTTCCTCGCGTCGGCCGCATCCGATTTCGTGAACGGCCAGACGCTGTTCGTCGACGGCGGGCTGACCAGTGCCGTCTGACAAGGAGGCTGTCATGCGTATGCGTTGCATGTGTGTCGTGATCCACGGGCCGAACGACCTGCGGGTCGAAGAGCAGGACGCGGGCGAGATCGGCCCGGGCCAGGTGCGCGTCGATGTCGCGATGGGCGGCATCTGCGGCTCCGATCTCCATTATTTCCGGCACGGCGGCTTCGGCGCGATCCGGCTGCAGCAGCCGATGGTGCTCGGCCACGAGGTGGCCGGCACGGTCGCGGAAGTCGCGCCGGACGTGATGTCGGTGAAGGTCGGCGATCGCGTCGCGGTCAATCCGAGCCGGCCGTGCGGCGCGTGCCGCTATTGCCTCGAAGGGCTGCCGAACCAGTGTCTCGACATGCGCTTCTACGGCAGCGCGATGCGGATGCCGCACGTGGAGGGCGCGTTCCGCAACGCGCTCGTGTGCGACGCGGTGCAGTGCGTGAAGGTTGCCGACCACGTGCCGCTGTCGCTCGCGGCGCTCGCCGAACCGTTCGCGGTCGGGCTGCATGCGGTGTCGCGCGCGGGCCCGCTGATCGGCAAGCGCGTGCTGGTGTCGGGCTGCGGGCCGATCGGCGTGCTGGCGGTGGCGGCGGCGCGCGTGCACGGCGCGGCGGAAATCGTCGCGACCGACGTCGTCGAAGCACCGCTCGAAGTGGCGAGCGCGCTTGGCGCAGACCGCACGATCAATGC
Source organism: Burkholderia sp. Se-20373 (assembly GCF_017104705.1). Classification (NCBI taxonomy): domain Bacteria; kingdom Pseudomonadati; phylum Pseudomonadota; class Betaproteobacteria; order Burkholderiales; family Burkholderiaceae; genus Burkholderia; species Burkholderia sp. Se-20373. The sequence goes on from NZ_JAAGPH010000135.1 coordinate 13,738, forward strand.
GGCGGCCGATGCCGGCTGGGTCGAGCGCTACGGCGCCGACAAGGGCACGTTCGACGTGATGATCGAGTGTTCGGGCAATGCGCGCGCGCTGCGTGACGGGCTGGACGTGATGCGTCCACGTGGGGTCGTCGTGCAGCTCGGGCTCGGCGGCGATGTCAGCCTGCCGCAGAACGTCGTGGTCGCGAAGGAGCTGTCGATCTGCGGGTCGTTCCGTTTTCATGCGGAATTCGCGCTCGCGGTGCAGTTGATCAACGCGGGGCGCGTGGACCTGCGTCCGGCCGTCACGCGCGTGTTCCCGATGCGCGATGCGAACCTCGCGTTCGAACTGGCCGGCGACCGGCAGCGCGCGATGAAGGTGCTGATCGACTTCGCGGACGAGACGGCGTGACGATCACGCGCTAGCGCGTGACGGACGGACTCGACGTCATGAAAAAGGCACGCCCGCGATTCGCGCGGCGTGCCTTTTTTCGTCGTGCGGCGAACACGCGCTACTGCATTACTGCGTGACCTGCCGCACGCCGACGCGCTGCGACGCGAGCCACAGCGCGATCAGCACGCCGGCAAGCACCGCGCCCGCGACGCACACGCCGCGCCAGCCGTCGATCCCGTACGCGACGCTCGCCGCGAACGACCCGAATGCGCCGCCGATGAAGTAGCTCGTCAGGTAGATCGTCGTCACGCGGCTGCGCGCGTTGCCGGCCAGCGCATAGATCACGCTCTGGTTCGAGATGTGCATGCCCTGCACGCCGACGTCGAGCAGCAGGATGCCCGCGATCAGCGCCGCGAGCGAATGCGCGCCGGTGGCGATCAGCGCGAACGACGCGAGCACGGCCGCCGCGAACAGCCCCGTCGCCGCATTGCCGTGGCCGCGATCGACGAGCCGGCCGGCCGACGTCGCCGCGAGCGCGCCCACCGCGCCGACGATGCCGAACAGGCCGATCTGCCCTTCGGAATAGCTGTACGGCGGCTGGCTCAGCAGGAACGTGAGGCCTGTCCACAGCAGGCTGAAGCACGCGAACACGAGCGCACCGTAGGTCGAGCGCAGCGCGATCAGCGGTTGCGCGCGCACCAGCGCGGCGAGCGACTTCATCAGCGCCGCATAGTCGAGGCGCGCATCGCGGCGATCCTTCGGCAGCTTCACGGCGAGCAAGGCGGTCAACGCCGCCACCATCACCGCCGCGATGCCGTACACCGCACGCCAGCCGAACCCGTCGGCGATCGCCCCGGCGGCGACGCGCGCGAGCAGGATGCCGAGCAGCAGCCCGCTCATCACGGTGCCGACCGCGCGGCCGCGCGAGCGCGCATCGGCAAGCGATGCGGCGAACGGCACGAGCAACTGCGTCGAACAGGTGACGAAGCCGACCGCGACGTTCGCGACGACGAACATCGTGAAGTTCGTGCTGAACGTGACCGCGACCAGCGCGACGACGTTGAGCATCAGCAGCCGCACGATCAGCGTATGACGGTTGACCGCGTCGCCGAGCGGGACGATCAGCAGCAGGCTCGCCGCATAGCCGAGCTGCGTCAGCGTGACGAGATAGCCAAGCTCGGTCGGCGCGCGCCCGAAGCTGCGCGCGATCGCGGCGAGCAGCGGCTGCGCGTAATAGATGTTGCCGATGACGATGCCGCACGCGCAGGCGAACAGCAGCGTCATGGCGCGGGTCAGGGGAGGATGGGTGTCGTGATGCGGTTCCATGGTCGCGAAAAACAGCGGCGCCGGCCGGCGGCACGGAGCCGCCGGATGCGCGGGGTGACGGAAATCGGGGCCGGCGTCGACGGATCGGCGGTGAGCCGATGCGCGCCGGGCGGATCGCGGCCGGGCCCGGATCGGGCGGGCGACGGATCGTCGTGCGGCGGGCGGAGGCAGGGCGGGCCCGGGCGAGCCGTTCCGGTGCGCTGGCAGCGGCCATGCACGGGAGCGGATGTGCGTATGATGCGGGAATCGAACCATAGCGTCCAAGACTGGATCGTTATGCTCTCCATTGGCAGAACCAATACCTCGGCCGCCATGCTCCTGCGCCACATCCGCTATTTCCTGGCCGTCGCCGAGCAGCGCAGTTTCACGCGCGCGGCCGATGCGCTGCACGTCTCGCAGCCGACGCTGTCGCAGCAGGTGCGCCAGCTCGAGGACACGCTCGGCGTGCCGTTGTTCGACCGCTCGGGCCGCACGGTGCAGCTCACCGAGTTCGGCGAAGTCTATGCGCGCCATGCGCGCGCCGCGCTGCACGAGCTCGATGCGGGGCAGCGCGCGCTGCGCGACGTCGCCGATCTCGGCAGCGGGTCGCTGCGGCTCGCGATGATGCCGACCTTCGCGGCCTACCTGAGCGGCTCGCTGATCGACGCGTTCCATGCCGACTATCCGAACGTCGCGCTGACGATCGATGCGATGCCGCAGACGCGCTCGAGGCGCTGCTCGCCGACGACCGGCTCGACGCGGGCTTCGCGTTCATGCCGCCGCGCGCGCCGGACATCGACGCGCTGCCGCTGTGGGACGAGTCGCTCGCGCTCGTGACGGGCCGCACGCACCGTTTCGCGCGGCGCCGCCGCGCGCTGACGCCGGCCGAGCTAGGCGGCGAGCCGCTGGTGCTGCTGAGCCGCGCGTTCGCGACGCGCGAGCGCATCGACCGGTACTTCATCGAGCACGGCGCCCAACCTAAGATCGCGATCGAGACGAATACCATCAGCGCGGTGCTGGAGCTCGTGCGGTGCGGGCGGCTCGCGACGGTGCTGCCCGACGCGGTCGCGCGCGAGAGCGCCGACCTGTGTGCGCTGGAGATCGATCCGCCGTTGCCCGCGCGCACGGCCGCGCTGCTCACGCGCAAGGGCGCGTACCGCAGCGTCGCGGCGCGTGCGTTCATCGCGCGCGCGCTCGCGTATCGGGATCTGTCGGGAGGTTGACCGGCAAGACCGGGCGGTGCGCGCGACGGGCGGCCGCCCGGGCCGTCAAGTGCGGGGTGTCGGGAAGAAGATGCCCGCGCGCTGCGCGGCGTTCGCGATGTGCGTTTCGATCGCGATGCCGGCGGCGCCCGCATCGCGCGCGATCAGCGCGTCGACGATCGCGCGGTGCTCCTGCCACGTCGACAGCAGCAGCTCGCGCCGGTAGAACGGCATGCGCTGGCTTTCCTTCATGATGTCCGCGCTGCTGCGCAGCACCGATTCGATCGCCGCGTTGCCGGCGAGGTGGATGATCCTCATGTGGAAGTCGAAGTCGAGCTGCGATGCCGCGTCGAGTGCGCTTTCGGTGAGCGCGACGTGCAGGTCGGCGAGGTTGTCCTCGAACCACGCGATGTCGTCGTCGCTGACGACGTGCGCGGCCATCCGCGCGGCGAACCCTTCGAGCGCATAGCGCATCTGGTACGTGTCGGGCGGCGACGACTGCTCGGCGTACCGCCATGCATGCGCGGCCGTGGCTTGCGCGCTTTCGACATACACGCCCTTGCCGGCACGGATGCGCAGCATCCCGAGCGCCTCGAGCGTCGACAGCGCCTCGCGCAGCGACGCGCGGCTGATCTCCAGCTCCTCGGAGAGCTGGCGCTGGGCCGGCAGCAGGCTGCCGACCGGATAAACGCCTGCCTCGATCCGGTCGCGGATCGTCGCGATGGCGGCGTCGGTCACGGTATGCGGAACGTTTTTCATGATGTGAACTTGGGCCGGTCTGACCGGCATTGTAATCCGCACGCAGGCGGCGCATGGCCGGCCTACGGGAAAGCCACGACCTGACCTTGCCTGACGCATCAAAACCGGGCGGGCAGGGGCGGGAAATCCCTATTTTGTCCGTCCTTGACGCGACTATATCGGCTTCCTACTATCCACCATAACATCACTGGTCTTACCAGTATGAACAGACGAAACTGCAACCGTTGGATCGGGAGAGCGCCGTGTCGAAATTCCTCAATTCGCTGTTTGGCCGGGTAGTCGTCGCATTGATTCTAGGGATCGCGCTCGGCGCGTTCTTCCCGCATTTCGCCGAGTCGTTGCGACCGCTCGGCGACGGCTTCCTGAAGCTGATCAAGATGGTGATCGGGCCGATCGTGTTCTGCGTGGTGGTCAGCGGGATGGCCAACGCGGGCGACCTGAAGAAGGTCGGCCGGGTCGGCCTGAAGGCCGTGATCTACTTCGAGATCATGACGACGCTCGCGCTCGGCATCGGCCTCGTCCTCGCTTGGGTCACGCGCCCGGGCGTCGGGATGAACATCGACCTGCGCTCGCTCGACGCGTCGTCGCTCGCGTCGTACGCGAAGAACGCCGAAAGCCTGAAGGACACGGCCGGCTACCTGATGAAGATCATCCCCGAGACGGCGATCGACGCGTTCGCGAAGGGCGACATCCTGCAGATCCTCGTGTTCGCGGTGCTGTTCGGCTCCGCGCTGTCGCTGCTCGGCGACAAGGCGCAGCGCGTCAACTCGCTGATCGAGGAACTGTCGCACGTGTTCTTCCGGATCATCGGCTTCATCATCAAGCTCGCGCCGCTCGGCGTGCTCGGCGCGATCGCGTTCACGACCGGCAAGTACGGCGTCGCGTCGCTCAAGCAGCTCGGCTACCTGGTCGCGGTGTTCTACCTGAGCTGCTTCGTGTTCGTCACGGTCGTGCTCGGCGCGGTGATGCGGCTCGCGGGCTTCTCGGTGTTCAAGCTGATCCGCTACCTGCGCGAGGAACTGTCGATCGTGCTCGGCACGGCGTCGTCGGACGCGGTGCTGCCGCAGGTGATGCGCAAGCTCGAATACATGGGCGTGAAGGATTCGACGGTCGGCCTCGTGATCCCGACCGGCTATTCGTTCAACCTCGACGGCTTCTCGATCTACCTGACGCTCGCCGTGCTGTTCATCGCGCAGGCTACCAACACGCCGCTGTCGACGCATGACCTGATCGTCGTGCTGCTCGTGTCGCTCGTCACGTCGAAGGGCGCGCACGGCATCCCGGGCTCGGCGATCGTGATCCTCGCGGCGACGCTGTCGGCGATCCCCGCGATTCCGGTGCTCGGCCTCGTGCTGATCCTGCCGGTCGACTGGTTCGTCGGCATCGCCCGCGCGCTGACCAACCTGATCGGCAACTGCGTCGCGACGGTCGTCGTCGCGGTATGGGAGAACGACATCGATCGTGCCCGCGCGACCCGCGTGCTGAATCGCGAGCTGCGCTACGTGCCGGCCGAAGAGGAAGGCCGCGCGGCGCCGGTCGGCGGCGACCAGGCTCACGCGCTCTGAGCGCACCCCCGCGCGGGGCGGCTTCCCCTGGTCGTCCCGCGCACCCGAATGCATGCGGCCGGCGCCTCGATGCGCCGGCACGCCATCCAACATCAGGAGACGACATGGCAGCCCCCATCCTCGATCCGAATGCGCCGGCCTTCACGCGGCGTTACATGAACCTCGCCGACCCGCGCCTCGGGGCGCACGCGCTCTTTGCCAGCGACGAATTCTTCGCGCCGAAGGAGCGCATGCTGAATCCCGAGCCGGCCGTGTTCATCCCCGGCAAGTACGACGACCACGGCAAGTGGATGGACGGCTGGGAAACGCGCCGCAAGCGCACGACCGGCCACGACTTCTGCGTGGTGCGGCTCGCGCGGCCGGGCGTGATCCACGGCGTCGACCTCGATACGAGCCACTTCACCGGCAACTTCCCGCCGGCCGCGTCGATCGACGCGTGCGTCGCCGAAGGCGACACGCCGCCCGACGACGCGCAATGGCGCCCGATCGTCCCGGCGACGACGCTGCAGGGCAATTCGCATCACTACGTGAGCGTCGACGATGCGCAGCCCTATACGCACCTGCGCGTGAACCTGTATCCGGACGGCGGCCTCGCGCGGCTGCGCGTGTACGGCCAGCCGCAGCGCGACTGGCGCCAGGTGCCGGCCGGCGAGCTCGTCGATCTCGCGGCGATCGAGAACGGCGGCTACCTGGTGGCGGCGAACAACCAGCACTTCGGCCCGGCGTCGCAGATGCTGATGCCGGGGCGCGGCGTGAACATGGGCGACGGCTGGGAAACGCGGCGCCGCCGCGAGCCCGGCAACGACTGGGCGATCGTCGCGCTCGCGCGGCCGGGCATCATCCGGCGCGTCGAGGTCGATACCGCGTTCTTCAAGGGCAATTTCCCCGACCGCTGCTCGCTGCAGGCCGCGCGGGTCGCGGGCGGCACCGACGATTCGCTCGTCACGCAGGCGATGTTCTGGGCCGAACTGCTCGGCGAGCAGAAGCTGCAGATGGACCACGTCCACACGTTCGACCAGCTTGCCGCGCTCGGCCCCGTCACGCACGTGCGTTTCAACATCTTCCCGGACGGCGGCGTGTCGCGCCTGCGTCTGTGGGGCGAGCCGGCTTGAAGGAGGACAACGGCATGAGCGAATCCCGGATCCTGCGCGTCGAGCGCCTGACGCGCGAAGCGTTCGCGCCGTTCGGCGACGTGATCGCGCTCGAAGGCGCGCGGCATTTTCCGATCAACGGCGGCACGACCGAGCGCTTCCACGATCTCGCGACGATCGACGTATGCGCGGACGGCGGCCGTCCGCTCGTCAGCGTGTTCCGCGCGCAGCCGCGCGCGCTGCCGGTCGCGGTCACGCTGATGGAGCGCCATCCGCACGGCAGCCAGGCATTCATCCCGCTCGCGGCCGTGTCGCGCTACGCGATCGTCGTCGCGCCGGCCGGCGAATTCCGGCCCGACGCGATGCGCGCGTTCCTCGCGGAAGGCTGGCAGGGCGTGAACTATGCGAAGGGCGTCTGGCACCATCCGCTGCTCGCGCTCGACGCGGTCAGCGATTTCGTGATCGTCGATCGCGGCGGGCCGCAGCCCAATTGCGACGAGATCCCGCTCGAGCGCGCGTGGGCGCTCGAGTTCGAGCCGGCCTGCGCGGCCTGATGCAAGGGCAACGCCCGGCTCCGGCTGCCTGCCGGCAGCCCGGGCGGGCGTGTCGAAGGGTTTCCGAAAGCCTGGGCGCACGACCGACTCGGCGGTGCGTCGCTGCTATCCCGAAAAGAACACGGCCCGGGCGGCAAGATGCCGGCCGGGCCGTGCTGCGAGCGCGAGGCGCGCGAATCAGTGCTTGCGGTGCGGGCAGTTCTCGGTCGTGCACGAACCGTACATCGCGAGCGAGTGCTCCTGGAGCCGGAAGCCGCGCTCCTTCGCGATCGCCTGCTGGCGGCCTTCGATCTCGGCGTCGAAGAATTCCTCGACGCGGCCGCAATCGAGGCACACGAGGTGATCGTGGTGCGAGCCTTCGTTCAGTTCGAACACGGCCTTGCCGGATTCGAAGTTGCTGCGCGACAGCAGGCCGGCCTGCTCGAACTGCGTCAGCACGCGGTAGACGGTAGCCAGCCCGATGTCGAGCTGCTCGTTGAGCAGGTTCCGGTAGACGTCTTCTGCCGTCAGGTGGCGCACCGGGCTTTGCTGGAAGATCTCGAGAATCTTGAGGCGCGGTAGGGTGGCCTTTAGCCCGATATTCTTGAGATCCGTCGGATTGGTCATGGCTAGGCATCCCTAGAGTACAATGCAGGGCTTCAATGTTACCGGCTTTTCGCCGTTCCAGAAACACGCGCGGCCTGCACACGGGCCTGCACGGTGAGGGAAATGATTCCAGAATCTCTTTCGCACTTTCAGAGGAGCCGCATGCGGAGTGTCATCATCGCTGCCGCCGCCGTTGCCGCGCTGGCTGGTTGTTCGTCGTACGACAGCGTGACGCAGCGCATCGCGCAGAGCATCACCCCCTACCGGATTACCGTCGTGCAAGGCAACTTCGTGTCGCAGGAGAAGGCCGCGCAGCTGCAGGTCGGCATGTCGCGCGAACAGGTGCGCGCGCTGCTCGGCACCCCGCTGCTGGCCGACATGTTCCACGCCGACCGTTGGGACTACCTCTTTTACTTCAAGCGCGGCTCGACGGCAGTCGTCCAGCAGCGCGATCTCGTCGTGACGTTCTCGGGCGATCGCCTGGCGAGCTGGACGGGGGCGGACAACCTGCCGTCGGAACTCGACCTGCTGGCCGATATCGACGGCGACCGTGGCGGCAAGAAGGCGAAGGCGGCCGCAGCGGCGAAGAAGGCCGCCGAGGCTGCCGCCGCCGCGAAGGCGGTCGCGTCGGAGATGGCTGCCGCGATGACGCGCGCGGACGAGCCGGCTTCCGCGGTGGGGGCGGCTGCGGCGCGGACGCCGGGGCGGGCGATGGAGCGCGCCTAGCACGAGCCTCCGGCAA
>NZ_JAAGPH010000136.1:0-21086 GCF_017104705.1 Burkholderia sp. Se-20373
TGCGCGGCGTAGCCGCCGCTCGACGAGCAGGGGCGCGGGCTGCTGGCCGAAGCGCCGGGGGACGTGGCCGAGCTCACGCTGCTCGCGCAGTGCGGCCCCGCGTCGCCGGAGGCGCTCCATGGCCCGAAGGCCGGCGCCCGCCTGCTGTCGCCGACCGGCCATAGCGTGCGCGGACCAGTCCGCGCTGCCACGCCGACGTGGCAACAGGGTCAGCCGGTGCTGCGGGCGATCCCGTGCCGGTGGCCGAATCGCGCCCCGTCGGTACGCCGGTTGCCGCGCTCGACTGGGACGCGCTGGCCGCGCGCGTGGCCGACTGCACGCTGTGCCGGCTGTGCGAGAAGCGGACCAACACCGTGTTCGGCGTCGGCGACCGCGAAGCGGACTGGATGCTGATCGGCGAAGCGCCGGGCGAGAACGAGGACAAGCAGGGCGAACCGTTCGTCGGCCAGGCCGGCAAGCTGCTCGACAACATGCTGCAATCGCTGTCGCTCAAGCGCGGCGACAACGTATACATAGCGAACGTGATCAAGTGCCGGCCGCCCGGCAACCGCAATCCGGAGCCGGACGAGGTCGCGAGCTGCGAGCCGTACCTGCAGCGCCAGGTCGCGCTCGTGAAGCCGAAGCTGATCGTCGCGCTCGGCCGCTTCGCCGCGCAGACGCTGCTGAAGACGGACGCGAGCATTGCGTCGCTGCGCGGCCGTGTGCATGCGTACGAAGGCGTGCCGGTGATCGTGACCTACCACCCGGCGTACCTGTTGCGCAGCCTGCAGGACAAGTCGAAGGCTTGGGCCGACCTGTGCCTCGCGCGCGACACGTTCCGGCGTGCAGAGGGCGGCGACGCGAACGGGCCGGCCGGGCAATGACGACCGGCGCGGCGTGCGCATTCGTCGATACGCTGCACGACGTCGCGGTTCGGGATCTGGGCTGGCTGCTGGCCAGCCCGAGCCTGCTGACCGCGGTGCCGGACGCGCCGCTGGCGCGTCCGTGGCTGGATGCGGTGGGGCAGTCGGCCGTCGAAGCATGGCTCGCCGCGCTCGATGCGCAGCCCGAACCGCTGCATCGCGCGCTCGACGGCTTCCGGCCCACCCGGCTCGGCCGTTACGCCGAATGCCTGCTCGAGTATTTCCTGACGCACGGGCCGTCGCTGCGGCTCGTCGCGGCCAATCTGCCGCTGCGCAGCAACGGCAAGACGCTCGGCGAAGTCGATTTTCTCGTCGATGCACCGGACGGGCAGCGCCTGCACTGGGAACTCGCGGTGAAGTGCTACCTGTGCGCGCCGGTGCAAGCCGGCGCATCGCTTGCCGATTTCGTCGGCCCGAACCTCGTCGACCGGTTCGACCGCAAGCGCCGCCGGTTGCTCGAGCACCAGCTGCGGCTCGGCGATCGCGACGGGTTTGCGCGGCTCGGCTACGGCGCGCCGTCCGATGCGCAGATGTTCATCAAGGGCTGGTTGTTCTATCCGCACGGCGCACCGTTGCCGCCGGTGTCCGCGGAAATCGCGCCGGATCACCCGCACGGTTTCTGGCTCACCCACGCGCAGTGGCCGGCCTGGGCGGCCGAGCAGGGTGCCGGCGTCGCGTGGAGCGTGTTGCCGCGGCTTGCGTGGCTGGCGCCGCGACGGGCTGCCGCCGGTAGCGGATTCGAACCCGACATGCTGGCGGCCACGCTGGAATTGCCGCCGGTGTTGACGACGCGCGAGGCGCCTGCGCTGATCGGCATCCATGAAAAGGGTAGTGACGGCACGTGGCGCGAGACGGCGCGCGGCTTCGTCGTGCCGGACGACTGGCCGGTACGCGCCCAGGCGTTCGCGGCGCAGGATCACTGACGCCGCGTCAGCAGCCGTTCACCACCAGCGATGGAAGTGATGGACGGGGCCGACGCCGTGGCCGACGTCGAGGTGGCCGCTCGCGGCGATCGCGCCGGTCAGGTAGGTCTTGGCCTCGCGCACCGCGCTTTCGAGGTCGGGCTGCTGCGGCAGCAGCGCCGCGATCGCCGACGACAGCGTGCAGCCGGTGCCGTGCGTGTTGCTGACCGGCACGCGTGCGCCGTCGAGCCGCACGGTGCGGGTCGCTTCCACGAGCCAGTCGGGGCTCGCGGAAGCGTCCGGCAGGTGGCCGCCTTTCATCAGCACGGCGCGTGAACCTGTCTGTAACAGTGCCTGACCTTGCCGGATCATGTCGTCTTCGGTGGTCGCGGGCACATCGTTCAGCAGCGCGGCCGCTTCGGGCAGGTTCGGCGTCACGACCGTCGCGAGCGGCAGCAGTGCATCGCGCAACGCATCGACTGCATCGGGTGCGAGCAGCGCGTGCGCGCTCTTCGAGATCATCACCGTGTCGAGCACGACGAAGCGCGGCGTGTAACGGCGCAGCGCGTCGGCTACCGCGTGCACGATCGCGGCATTCGCGAGCATCCCGATCTTGACCGCATCGATGCGGATATCGCCGAACACCGCGTCGAGTTGCGCGGTCACGAACGCCGCATCCGGCGCATGCACGCCCGTCACGCCGCGCGTGTTCTGCGCGGTCAGCGCGGTGATCACGCTCGCGCCGTACGCACCGAGCGCGGAAAAGGTCTTCAGGTCGGCCTGGATGCCTGCGCCGCCGCCCGAATCGGAGCCGGCGATCGTCAGGATGTTGGGTATCGGGTGCGTCATGAGGGCAACGCGCCGGTTCGAGGACCGGCGCCGGCGGACGGAAACGGGAAGTGTAGCGTCAGTGCCGCGATTCGCCGATCAGCGCGACCGAGTCGAACTGACGCTGGTTCGCCTGGTGGCGGCGCATCACGAGCCACATCGTCAGGCAGACGAACGTGCCGAACAGCACGATCACGACGCCGACCGGCACGTCGAGCCACACGAGCACCGCATACAGGCACAGCATCACGAGCACCGACAGGTTCTCGTTGAAGTTCTGCACCGCGATCGAGTGGCCGGCCGACAGCAGCACATGGCCGCGATGCTGCAGCAGCGCGTTCATCGGAACGACGAAGTAGCCGGACAACGCGCCGACGCACATCAGGAAGATGTAAGCGATGATCAGGTACACGGGCATGCGCAGGTGGCCGAAGTGCACGGCCCAGTGCGACGGGAACAGGTCGCGCGTGTAGAACGCCATCAGCATCACCGCGATGCCCATGATGATGCCGACCGGCAGCACGGACAGCGACTTCTTCAACGGGATTCGGGCGGCGGCGGCGATTGCACCGGCCGCGACGCCCACGGCGACCACGGCCTGCAGGATCGCGCCTTCCGACAGCGACATGCCGAGCGACACTTCAGCCCACTTCAGCACGATGAACTGCAGCGTCGCGCCCGCGCCCCAGAACAGCGTCGTGACCGCCAGCGAGATCTGGCCGAGCTTGTCGCGCCACAGCACCATGAAGCAGTCGGCGAAATCCGTGAGGAGCTTGACCGGGCCGCGTTCCTGCTTCGGGTAGCGGGCGCCCGTATCGGGGATGCGCAGGTTGAACAGCGCGGCGATCACGTAGATCGCCATGATGATCGCCATCGCTGCCTCGGCGGGCGTGCCGATCCAGGCGGGCGTGTGCGCGATCACGTGCGACGCGATGTGCGGGCTGATCAGCGCACCGCCCAGCACGGTGCCGAGGATGATCGAGCTGACGGTCGTGCCTTCGATCCAGCCGTTCGCGGCGACCAGCCGGTCGGCCGGCAGCAGCTCGGTGAGGATGCCGTATTTCGCGGGCGAGTAGGCCGCCGCGCCGAACCCGACGATCCCGTACGCAATCAGCGGATGGGCGCCGAACAGCATGATCATGCAGCCGACGACCTTGATCGAGTTGGTGATGAACATCACGCGGCCCTTCGGGCGCGAATCCGCGAAGGCGCCGACATAGGCCGCCAGCACCACATAGGACAACACGAAGAACAGCTTCAACAGCGGTGTCATCCAGTTGGGGGCGTGGAGGTCTTTCAGCAGGGCGATGGCGGCGATGAGGAGCGCATTGTCGGCCAGCGACGAGAAAAACTGCGCGGCCATGATGGTGTAAAAACCTTTTTTCATCTGATGCGATGCTTTCGTCGCTGCGGCAGGGCCGCGTAGGCCGCCTGGTGTGCGATCGGCTTATTCCGTTCGAAATGGGTTGTGCGCACGGCTTTATAACATGAAAATACGCCAATTCGGACTAGCAAGATTCCCCGATCGTTCCGCAAATTGTCGGCTTCAGTGCTCAAAAGGCGCGGTAAGCTGATGATTCGCAAGCGTCTTTACGTAAATTTCCCATGCCGCGCCCGATCTCCGCCACCATCCATACCGCCGCTCTCGCGAACAATCTCTCCGTCGTCCGCCGCTTCGCCGGCCCGTCCAAGGTCTGGGCGGTCGTCAAGGCCAACGCGTACGGTCACGGGCTCGCGCGTGCGTTTCCCGGCCTGCGCGGCACCGACGGCTTCGGCCTGCTCGACCTCGACGAGGCCGTCAAGCTGCGCGAGCTCGGCTGGGCCGGCCCGATCCTGCTGCTCGAAGGGTTCTTCCGCTCGACCGACATCGATGTGATCGACCGCTACAGCCTGACGACCACCGTCCACAACGACGAGCAGATGCGGATGCTGGAAACGGCGCGGCTGTCGAAGCCCGTCAACGTGCAGCTCAAGATGAACAGCGGGATGAACCGGCTCGGCTACCTGCCGGAGAAATACCGCGCCGCATGGGAGCGCGCCCGCGCGTGCCCCGGCATCGGCCAGATCACGTTGATGACCCATTTTTCGGATGCGGACAACGAGCGCGGCGTCGCGGAGCAGCTCGCGACGTTCGAGCGCGGCGCGGAAAGCATCGCCGGCGCGCGCAGCCTCGCGAACTCGGCGGCCGTGCTGTGGCATCCGGATACCCACTTCGACTGGGTGCGCCCGGGGATCGTGCTGTATGGCGCGTCGCCGTCCGGGCTGTCGTCCGACATTGCCGATACCGGGCTGAAGCCCGCGATGACGCTCGCATCCGAGTTGATCGCGGTGCAGACGATCGGGAAGGGCCAGGCCATCGGCTACGGCTCGACGTTCTCCGCGCAGGCGCCGATGCGGATCGGCGTGGTCGCGTGCGGTTACGCGGACGGCTATCCGCGGGTCGCGCCCGAAGGCACGCCCGTGATCGTCGACGGCATCCGCACGCGGATCGTCGGTCGCGTATCGATGGACATGATCACCGTCGACCTGACCCCGTGCCCGCAGGCCGGCGTCGGCGCGCGCGTCGAGCTGTGGGGCAACGCGCTGCCGATCGACGACGTCGCCCGCCATTGCGGCACGATCGGCTACGAGTTGATGTGCGCGGTCGCCGGCCGCGTGCCCGTGCGCGCAGAATAAGGGCGTTGCGCGTGGCCAAACAGAAAACCGTATACGTCTGCAGCGAGTGCGGCGGACAGACCCCGAAGTGGCAGGGCCAATGCCCGTCGTGCCAGGCCTGGAACACGCTGGTTGAATCGGCTGCCGAGGCGCCGTCGGCCCACCGATTCCAGTCGCTCGCGAAGCGGGCGCCCGTCCAGCGTCTCGTCGACATCGAAGCGGCCGACGTGCCGCGCTTCTCGACCGGCATCGGCGAATTCGATCGCGTCCTTGGCGGCGGCCTGGTTCCGGGCGGCGTCGTGCTGATCGGCGGCGATCCGGGTATCGGCAAGTCGACGCTGCTGCTGCAGTCGCTCGCGGACATCGCGAGCGAGCGGCGGGCGCTCTATATCAGCGGCGAGGAGTCGGCCGCGCAGATCGCGTTGCGCGCGCAACGGCTTGCGCTGCTCGACGGCGGTGCGGCGGCGGATGAGTTGAAGTTGCTCGCCGAGATCCAGCTCGAGAAGATCCAGGCCGCGATCGATACGGAACGGCCGGACGTGGCCGTGATCGACTCGATCCAGACCGTCTATTCGGAAGCGCTCACATCGGCGCCGGGCTCGGTTGCGCAGGTGCGCGAGTGCGCGGCGCAGCTCACGCGTATCGCGAAGCAGTCGGGCACCGCGATCATCATGGTCGGGCACGTGACCAAGGAAGGCAACCTAGCCGGCCCGCGCGTGCTCGAGCACATCGTCGACACGGTGCTGTACTTCGAAGGCGACACGCATTCGTCGTTCCGGCTCGTGCGCGCGTTCAAGAACCGCTTCGGTGCGGTCAACGAGCTCGGCGTGTTCGCAATGACCGAGCGCGGGCTGCGCGGCGTCGCGAATCCGTCCGCGCTGTTCCTGTCGCAGCACGAGCAGGTCGTGCCCGGCTCGTGCGTGCTCGTCACGCAGGAAGGCACGCGCCCGCTGCTCGTCGAAATCCAGGCGCTCGTCGATACGGCGCACGTGCCGAACCCGCGCCGGCTCGCGGTTGGCCTCGAGCAAAACCGGCTCGCGATGCTGCTCGCGGTGCTGCACCGGCACGCGGGCATCGCGGCCTTCGACCAGGACGTGTTCCTCAATGCGGTGGGCGGCGTGAAGATCACCGAGCCGGCCGCCGACCTGGCGGTGCTGCTGGCGATCCATTCGTCGATGCGCAACAAGGCGCTGCCGAAGGGGCTGATCGTGTTCGGCGAAGTCGGGCTGGCGGGCGAGATCCGGCCGTCCCCGCGCGGGCAGGAACGGCTGCGCGAGGCGGCGAAGCTCGGTTTCACGTCCGCGCTGATTCCGAAGGCGAATGCGCCGAAGCAGCCGATCGAAGGGCTGAACGTGATGGCCGTCGATCGGCTCGAGCAGGCGATCGACCGCGTGCGCGATCTCGAGTGACCGGCGCGTCAGGCGTTCGGGCCATGCGTGCGGGCGATCTGTCACGTAATTCGCTGTAAAGAAGATGTAGGGTTATGTAACCCGACGGACATCGCTTTTCCCTATCCTTTGCCGGATTGTCGAACCGCGCAATGCGAAGGGAACCTATGTTGAAATCGTACGGGGAAGCGCCGAGCGGACGCCTTTACAACCTGCGTGGCTGCCGCGTGTCCGAGCCGATTCGCCAGCCGTGGGGCGGCGGATGCCGGATCGTCGAATGGATCGACGACGAGGGGCGCCTGGCGCGCAAGGTCGTGTCCGAGGACGTGACGGAAGCGGAAGTCGCTGCGGCGATCCGGCGGCCGACCGAAGGGCGCCGGCACCTGATGGGCGACGACGAGCAGCTGCCGCGCGACACGTTGCCGCGACGCTGAGCCGGCAAGCGCGGCGAGCAGCCGGAGAACGGTGCGACGACGGTAGTGAATGATCAGGCCGGGCCCGAGCGCCCGGCCTCGTCGCATCTGGGCCCCTCGAGGGCCCGATGGTCTTTCGCCGCGCCGCGATGCCAGGGTGCCGCGGCGCAGAGGCAGTCGGCGCGCAGGGCCCGCATATCGGCATAGTGGCCGGCTGCGCCGCGACTGCGGTCAGCCGATCTGCTCGAGCTCTTCCTGCGCGGCGAGCCAGTCGGCCTCGACCGTTTCGAGACGCGTGTTGACGTCCCCGAGCTTGCGGATCGCGTCGGTCAGTTCCGTCTTGCGCTCGGCTTCGTAGCTCGCCGGATCGGCGACGAATGCGTCGAGGCGCGCCTTCTCCGCGTGCAGCGTCTCCATTTCCTTTTCGAGCTTCGTGATGCGCGTCTGCAGCGGCTTCTTCAGCACCGACAGGCGCTGCCGTTCCTCGGCGGCCTGACGCTTCTGGTCCTTGCGGTTGGCCGCGGCACCCGCACCCGAAGAGGCCGCGCTGTCGGCCTTCGCGGCCGCGCGCTGCTCGGCCGCGTGCTGTAGCAGCCAGTCGCGGTAGTCGTCGAGGTCGCCATCGAACGGCTGCAGCCGGTGCTTCGCGACCAGCATGAACTGGTCGGTCGTCGCGCGCAGCAGGTGACGGTCGTGCGAGACGAGGATCAGCGTGCCTTCGAACTGCGCGAGCGCCATCGTCAGCGCATGGCGCGTTTCGAGGTCGAGGTGGTTGGTCGGTTCGTCGAGCAGCAGCAGGTTCGGCTTCTGCCAGATGATCAGCGCGAGCGCGAGGCGTGCCTTTTCACCGCCCGAAAACGGCCCGACCGGAGTGGTCGCCATGTCGCCCGAGAAGTTGAAGCCGCCGAGGAAGTCGCGCAGTTCCTGCTCGCGCGTGTCGGGCGCGAGCCGCGCCAGATGCGCGAGCGGGGAATCGTCCTCGCGCAGCGTTTCCAGCTGGTGCTGCGCGAAATAGCCGATCGTCAGCCCCTTGCCGTCGCGGACGTGCCCCGACAGCGGCGCCAGCGTGCCGGCCAGCGTCTTGATCAGCGTCGACTTGCCCTGGCCGTTTGCGCCGAGCAGGCCGATGCGCTGGCCGTTCTGGATCGACAGCGCGACGCGCTCGACGATCGGAATTTCCGCCCCGCCGTCGGCGTGGTAGCCGCAGCGGACGTCTTCCATCACCATCATCGGGTTCGGCGCGGCATCGGGCGTGCGGAATTCGAACGTGAACGGCGACGCGATGTGCGCGGGCGCGATCAGCTCCATCTTCTCGAGCGCCTTCATCCGGCTCTGCGCCTGCTTGGCCTTGGTCGCCTTGGCCTTGAAGCGGTCAACGAAGCTCTGCAGGTGTTCGATCGTCTTCTGCTGTTTCTCGTACGCGCTTTGCTGCAGCGCCAGTTGCTGCGCGCGCAGCACTTCGAACTGCGAGTAGTTGCCGCCGTAGCGCTTCACCTGACGGTTTTCCAGGTGCAGCGTGACGTTGCAGATCGAATCGAGGAATTCGCGGTCGTGCGAAATCACGACGAGCGTGCCGGGGTAGCGGTGCAGCCAGTCTTCGAGCCAGACGATCGCGTCGAGGTCGAGGTGGTTCGTCGGTTCGTCGAGCAGCAGCAGGTCGGAACGGCACATCAGCGCCTGCGCGAGGTTCAGGCGCATGCGCCAGCCGCCGGAGAAGCTGGCGACGGATTCGCGCGTCTGCGCGAGCGTGAAGCCGAGGCCGAGCAGCAGCGCCTCGGCGCGGGCGGGCGCGGTGTAGCCGTCGGCGTCGGCGAACGCCGCGTGCGCGTCGGCTTCGGCGGCGCCGTCATGCGCGGCGGAGGCGGCGGCGATGCGCGCCTCGATCTCGCGCAGCGCGGCGTCGCCGTCGAGCGTGTAGTCGAGCGCCGAGCGGTCGACCGCGGGCGTTTCCTGCGACACATGGGCGATCCGCCACGACGGCGGCATCGAGAAATCGCCGCCGTCCGAGTGCAGCTCGCCGCGCAGGACCGAGAACAGGGTCGACTTGCCGGCGCCGTTCGCGCCGATCAGGCCGGCTTTCTCGCCGGGATTGAGCACGAAGGAGGTCGACTCGAACAGCGGCTTGGTGCCGCGCGCAAGGCTGAACTGATTGAAACGGATCACGGCGGAAATGACTGGCCAAAACCGCTATTCTAGACCGCGCGCCGTTCGCGCCGGGCATTGGCCGTTCGGCGGATGTCGCAACGGGGCAATTTCGCCTAGACTCCACGTCGATCCGGTTTCGTAAAAGGAGTGCCCGATGTCCACCCTGTATTCGTTCAGCGCAGAGACGCTTGCCGGCGCGCCGGCCTCGCTCGACGCGTATCGCGGCAAGGTGCTGCTGATCGTCAATACCGCGAGCGAGTGCGGTTTCACGCCGCAGTACGCGGGCCTGCAGAAGCTGTACGACCAGTACGCGGCGCGCGGCTTTTATGTGCTCGGCTTCCCGTGCAACCAGTTCGGCAAGCAGGAGCCCGGCGACGCCACGCAGATCGGCGCGTTTTGCGAGCGCAATTACGGCGTCACGTTCCCGATGTTCGCGAAGATCGACGTGAAGGGCGACCATGCGCATCCGCTGTACCGCTACCTGACCGACGAGGCGCCCGGCATTCTCGGCCTCAAGGCGATCAAGTGGAATTTCACGAAGTTCCTGGTCGACCGCGAAGGGCGCATCGTCAAGCGCTACGCACCGTCGACCAAGCCGGACGAAATCGCCGCGGATATCGACAAGCTGCTGTGACGGCTGCCGGCGGTGTTCGCGGCGCCGGTGCGGATCGCAGCGCCGCCGCAGTCCCGGCCGCTAGAGGATCGGGGCGAACAGCCGCGCGACGTGCATCGCGATGCGCCGCCAGGCGGGCGATTGGCGGTATTCGCTCGCATCGACCTCGTACGCCTGCGCGAAATCGGCATCGAGCATCGTCTCGACTTCGTCGGCGAACGTGCGATCGACGGTCAGCACCATGATCTCGAAATTGAGGCGGAACGAGCGGTTGTCGAGGTTCGCGCTACCGATTGCCGCCGCGATGCGGTCGATCAGCACGACCTTCTGGTGCAGGAAGCCGGGGCGGTAGCGGAACACCTTGACGCCCGCATCGACCAGGTCGCGCGCGTACAGCTTCGACGCCTCGAATACCACGTAATGATCGCGCCGGCTCGGGATCAGGATGCGCACGTCGACGCCGCGCATCACGGCGAGCTTCAGCGCGGAGATCACGGCTTCGTCGGGCACGAGGTACGGCGTGGTGATCCAGACCCGCTCGCGCGCGGCATTGATCGCCTCGACGAAGAACAGCGAGCCCGTCTCCTGCTTGTCGGCCGGCCCCATCGGCACCACGAGGCAATGCATGTTGTCGCCGGGCTGCGCGGGCGGGGGCAACGCGAGCGGCGGCAGCTTCTGCGTTGCCCAGTGCCAGTCTTCGGCGAACACGTACTGGATGCTCGCGACCACCGGGCCGCGAATCTCGATGTGCGTGTCGCGCCACGGCGACAGGCGCGGCTTCGCGCCGAGATACTCGACGCCGACGTTGTGGCCGCCGACGAACGCGCAATTGCCATCGACGACGACGATCTTGCGGTGGTTGCGGAAGTTGAGCTGGAAACGGTTGACGAACTTCCGGTTGGTCGCGAACGGGTGAACCTCGACGCCGCCCCGGCGCAACATGTTGACGTAGCTGTGCGGCAGGTCGAAGCTGCCGATGCTGTCGTACAGTAGGCAGCAGCGCACGCCGGCCGCCGCGCGCGCGAGCAGCGAGTCGCGCAGCATCCGGCCGAGCGCATCGTCGCGCACGATGAAGAACTGCACCACCACGTAGTCGCGCGCGGCGTCGATGGCCGCCAGGATCGCCGAGAACGTCGCGTCGCCGTTCACGAGCGTGCGCACCGAATTGCCGCCGAGGAACGGCATGCCGCCGAGCCGCGTGAGCGCGAGCACCGCGGCCTGGCCGATCGCGTCGGCGGCGGGCCCGTCGGTCGCGTCGGTGCTGAGCCACGGCGAGCGCGGTGTGTGCATGCGCAACATTTCCAGCTCGTGGCGCCGGGCGTCCACGTAGCCGGAGAACTTGCTGCGGCCGAGGAACAGGTACGGAATGAGTGTCAGGTAGGGCATGGCCGCGAGCGAGACGGCCCACGCGATCGCGCCTTGCGACGTGCGCGTATTCATGATCGCGTGGAACGCCGCGACGATCCCGAGCACGTGGATGGTCAGGATCAGGGTGCCGAGATGTAGCCAGTCGAGGGTCATGGGCGCGTGTCGGACTCCTGAGGTCGCGCGGCCGGGCGGCCGCCTACGCGCATCTTACCCAACCGTGCGGCGCAACGGTGCACCGCACGGTGGGCGAGCCGGGAAGGCTCAGGCCTTGCGGGGCAGGTCCGACGCCTGGATCAGGAACACGGCGTCGTCACCCGCGCTGGTGGGCAGCCACGTGAGCTCGAGGCCGCCGAACGCGGCTTCGACGTGCTCGCGCTCGTTGCCGATCTCGACGACGAGCACGCCGTCGTCGTGCAGCCAGCGATGGGCCTCGGCGACGATACATCGCACGATGTCCATGCCGTCATCGCCGCCCGCGAGCGCCATCTCCGGCTCGTGCCGGTACTCGGGCGGCAGCGCGGCCATCGACGACGCGTTCACGTACGGCGGGTTCGTCAGGATCACGTCGTAGCGTGAGCCCAGATCGGTGCGGAACGTGGGCAGCGGCGCGTAGAGGTCGCCGCGGTGCAGCGCGACGCGGTCTTCGAGGCCGTAGTCGCGTACGTTGATCTCGGCGACTTCGAGCGCCTTGTCGGACAGGTCGACCGCGTCGATCTCGGCGTTCGGGAACGCGCTCGCCGCGAGGATCGCAAGGCAGCCGGAGCCCGTGCACAGTTCGAGCACCGCGCCGACTTGCTCGGGGTCGGCGACGTACGGCTGCAGCCCGTCGTCGAGCAGTTCGCCGATGAACGAGCGCGGCACGATCACGCGTTCGTCGACGTAGAAGCGGTGGCCGTGCATCCACGCCTCATGCGTGAGGTACGCGGCCGGTACGCGGTCGGTCGCGCGCCGTTCGATCACCGCGAGCACGGCCGCGATTTCGTCCGGCAGCAGCCGCGCGTCGAGGAACGGCTCGAGCGTGTCGAGCGGCAGGTCGAGCGTGCGCAGCACGAGGTAGGCCGCTTCGTCGTATGCGTTGTCGGAGCCGTGGCCGAACGCGAGCTTCGCCTTCGAGAAGCGCGTGACCGCGTAGCGCAGCAGGTCGCGAACAGTGGCAAAAGGTGTCGTCATGCGAGGCTCCATCAGGCGATCAGTTGTTCGAGCACGCGGCGGTACACGTTCTTCAGCGGGTCGACGAAGCGCACTTCGATGTGCTCGTCGATCTTGTGGATGCTGCCGTTCGGCGGGCCGAACTCGATCACCTGCGGGCAGATGCGCGCGATGAAACGGCCGTCCGACGTGCCGCCCGTGGTCGACAGCTCGGTCGTGATGCCGGTCTCGGTGCGGATCGCGTTTTCCAGCGCGCCCGACAGCTCGCCGCGCGGCGTGAGGAACGGCAGGCCGCTCACCGACCACTTCAGCGTGTATTCGAGGCCATGCTTGTCGAGGATCGCGTGCACGCGTGCCTGCAGGCCTTCGACCGTGCTGGCGGTCGAGAAGCGGAAGTTGAACAGCAGGTCGGCGTGGCCGGGAATCACGTTGGTCGCGCCGGTGCCGGCATGCAGGTTCGACACCTGCCAGGTGGTCGGCGGGAAGTATTCGTTGCCTTCGTCCCACTGCTCGGCGGCGAGCTCGGCGAGCGCCGGCGCGAGCAGGTGGATCGGGTTCTTCGCGAGGTGCGGATACGCGATGTGGCCCTGCACGCCCTTGACGACGAGTTCGCCGGACATCGAGCCGCGGCGGCCGTTCTTCACGACGTCGCCGAGCTCGGTGGTCGACGTCGGCTCGCCGACGATGCAGTAGTCCATGCGCTCGCCGCGTGCTTCGAGCAGCTCGACGACCTTCACGGTGCCGTCGGTGGCGGGGCCTTCCTCGTCGCTCGTGATCAGGAACGCGATCGTGCCGCGGTGGCCGGGATGGGCCGCGACGAATTCCTCGGACGCGACGACGAACGCCGCGAGCGACGTCTTCATGTCGGCCGCGCCGCGGCCGTACAGCTTGCCGTCACGATGGGCGGGGATGAACGGCGGCGAGCTCCATTGCTCGAGCGGGCCGGTCGGCACGACGTCGGTATGGCCCGCGAACGCGAGCAGCTTGCCGTCGCGGCCGTCGGTGCCGCACTTGACGGCCCACAGGTTGGTCACGCCGTGCGACGCGATGGTCTCGCATTCGAAGCCGAGCGCGGCGAGGCGCTCGGTCATGATCTGCTGGCAATGCTGGTCGTCGGGCGTCACGGACGCGCGGGCGATCAGCTGTTCGGTAAGGGCTAGGGTGGCGGACATGGTTCGGACCACTTTCGATAAAAAATGCCGGCGCGGTGGCCGGCAGCGACAAGACGTCGGGCTGCGCCGACAGGCGCAGCGCGGGCAGCCCTATGCGGCAAACAGCGCCGCGTATTGATCGGCCACGAAGCCGAGCGACTTCACGCGGCCGTTGACCACCAGCACGGGGCGCTTGATGACCGACGGCTTGTGGATCATCAGCGCGACCGCGCCGGCCTTCGTTTCGGCGGCCGCCTTCATCGCGTCGTCCAGGCCGCGCCACGTCGTGCCGCGCTTGTTGACGAGCGCGTCGAGCGACACGTCCTTCAGCCAGTCCTCGACGAGCGGTGCGCTGACACCGAGCTTCTTGAAGTCGTGAAACTCGAATTCGACGCCGTGATCGTCGAGCCACACGCGGGCCTTCTTCACGGTGTCGCAGTTCGGAATGCCGTAGACGACCACGGTGTGCGGCTTTGCCATCAGTCGCCTCGCAGCAGCTCGTTCAGGCCGACCTTCGCGCGGGTCTTCGCGTCGACCTTCTTGACGATCACCGCGCAGTACAGGCTGTGCGAGCCGTCCTTCGACGGCAGGTTGCCGGCGACGACGACCGAGCCGGCCGGGATGCGGCCGTAGCTGACTTCGCCCGTCTCGCGGTCGTAGATCTTCGTGCTTTGGCCGAGGTACACGCCCATCGAGATCACCGAGTTTTCCTCGACGATCACACCTTCGACGACTTCCGAGCGTGCGCCGATGAAGCAGTTGTCTTCGATGATGACCGGGTTCGCCTGCAGCGGCTCGAGCACGCCGCCGATGCCGACGCCGCCCGACAGGTGGACGTTCTTGCCGATCTGCGCGCACGAACCGACCGTGGCCCACGTGTCGACCATCGTGCCTTCGTCGACGTACGCGCCGATGTTGGTGTACGACGGCATCAGCACGACGTTCTTCGCGATGAACGAGCCGCGGCGCGCGATGGCCGGCGGGACGACGCGGAAGCCGCCCGCGGCGAAATCTTCAGCGGTGTAGTTCGCGAACTTGGACGGCACCTTGTCGTAGAACTGCGAGTAGCCGCCGGCGGGCATCGGCGCGTTGTCCTCCAGGCGGAACGACAGCAGCACGGCCTTCTTCAGCCACTGGTGCACGGTCCAGTTGCCGTCGATCTTCTCGGCCACGCGCAGCGCGCCTTTGTCGAGCTGCTCGATCGCGTGCGCGACGGCTTCGCGGACGTCGGCCGGTGCGGCCTTCGGCGACAGCTCGGCGCGGTTTTCCCAGGCGGTATCGATGATTTGCTGAAGTTGTTGCGACATGTTCGTTTTCGCAGGAGATGGATGGAATTGATCGGATGGAAGATTACCGCGCGAGAGACCGGCAGAAATCGACGATGCGTTGCGCGCCCTCGACGCATTCGGGGGTGCCCGCGACGAGCGCGATCCGGATGAAATCGCGGCCCGGATTCGTGCCGTGCGCATCACGCGCCAGGTACGAGCCGGGCAGAACCGTCACATTATAGTCGGCGTACAGGCGGCGGGCGAACTCGGTGTCCGACAGCCCGGTGCGCGACACGTTGGCCCACAGGTAGAACGCCGCGTCGGGCAGCTTCACGTCGATCACGTCGGCGAGCATCGGCGTGACCGTATTGAACTTCTGCAGGTACAGCGCGCGGTTCTCGCGCACGTGCGGCTCGTCGTTCCACGCGGCGATGCTCGCGTGCTGCCAGACCGGCGACAGCGCCGCGCCGTGGTACGTGCGGTACAACAGGAATTTCTTCAGCAGCGCCGCGTCGCCGGCGACGAAGCCCGAGCGCATGCCCGGCACGTTCGAGCGCTTCGACAGGCTCGACAGCATCACGAGCCGCTCGAAGCCGCGGCCGAGGCGGTGCGCGGCCTCGAGGCCGCCGAGCGGCGGCGCCGCTTCGTCGAAATAGATTTCCGAATAGCACTCGTCGGACGCGATCACGAAACCGTGGCGGTCGGACAGCGCGAACAACTCGCGCCAGTCGTCGAGCGTCAGCACGGCGCCCGTCGGGTTGCCCGGCGAGCAGACGTACAGCAGTTGCGTGCGCGCCCAGACTGCGTCGGGCACGGACGCGTAGTCGCACGCGAAGTTGCGGGCCGGGTCGCTGTTCGCGAAATAGGGTTCGGCACCGGCCAGCAGCGCCGCGCCTTCGTAAATTTGATAGAAAGGATTCGGACAGAGTACGATCGCCTTCTCGCCCTGTTCAGACGGGCGGGCGTCGATCACCGTCTGCGCGAGCGAGAACAGCGCCTCGCGCGACCCCGACACGGGCAGCACCTGCGTGGCCGGATCGACGGCCGGCAGCCCGTAGCGGCGCTCGAGCCAGTGCGCGATCGACGTGCGCAGCGCGTCCGAGCCGGCGGTGGCCGGGTATGACGCGAGACCGTCGAGCGCGGCCACCACGGCGTCGCGGATCAGCGCCGGGGTTGCATGTTTGGGTTCGCCGATGCCGAAGCTGATCGGTTTGAGGGCGCCGGAGGGCGTCACGTCCTTGAACAGGGCGCGCAGCTTTTCGAAGGGATAGGGCTGGAGCGAGTCGAGTCGAGGGTTCACGGGCGAAGCGGCCATCGCGGCCGGTTGGAGCGAAAGAAGCGGCGGGCGCGCCGCGCGGCTGCGAACGGGCGCCGATGGCGCGTGGGTCGCAACGAACGATTATAGCGTGACGGAATGCGGTCACGGCCTGCCGGAACGGCGGCCGGGCCGGTCGAATAAAGGGTATTGAACCAAATGAATAACGCGGTACGCGGCAGCCTGCCGACGCTGGCCATCCTGATCGGCGCGTCGGTATGGGGCCTGATCTGGTATCCGCTGCGGATCCTGGCGTCGCTCGGCGTGACGGGCACGCTGGCGAGCGCGCTGACGAGCCTCGTCGCCTTCCTGTTCGTGATCGTCGCGCGCCACCGCACGATCGCGACGCTGCGCTGGCACTGGGTGCTGCCCGGCATCGCGGTGACGGCCGGCGTGACGAACCTCGGGTTCGTGTGGGGCACGATCCACGGCGAGGTGCTGCGCGTGATGCTGCTGTTCTACCTGACCCCCGCGTGGACCGCGATCTATGCGCACTTCCTGCTGCGCGAGCGGCTGACCTGGGCCGGCGCGGGGCTCGCGGCGCTGTCGATCGGCGGCGCGATGCTGATGCTGTGGTCGCCGGCGCTCGGCCTTCCGCTGCCGGCCACCCCGGCCGAATGGGCCGGGCTCGCGGCCGGGTTGAGCTTCGCGATGAGCAACGTGCTCGTGATCAAGGCGAGCCGCGAGCTGCCGGAGATGCGCGCCGAGATGCGTACCGCGACGCTGTTCGGCGGCGCGGCGGTGTTCGGCGCGATCGCGTCGCTGTTCGAGGGGATACCGGCTGCGCCGGCGGGCGGCCACCTCGGCACGGCCGTGCTGATCATCGTCGCGATCGGCGTGACGATGGCGTCGAACAACCTGCTCGTGCAGTACGGGCTGGCGCGCGTGCCGGCCAACCGCGCGTCGATCATCATGCTGTTCGAGATCGTGATCACCGCGCTGTCGGCCTGGGTGTTCGCGAACGAGCTGCCGAGCGCGCGCGAGTGGGCGGGCGGCGCGTGCATCGTGCTGGCGACGCTGCTGTCGAGCCGGGTCCATCGTGCCGCGCCGGCACCGGACAAACCCGGCGACGGTCGGGACGGCGCACGCGCGATGGTATGATGGAAGCCGTTTGCGGGGCCCAACGCTGTATGCGCGCGGCCCCGCTTTTGAATTCCGGAGCGCATCGCGCGCATGGGCCGTCGGGCCTCGCGCAGTGCGGCTCCGTCCGTTTCACACCTTCTTCACATCCGATACCGCCGTGCGTCTGAGCTCGATCAAACTCGCTGGCTTCAAATCCTTTGTCGATCCCACGCATTTCCAGGTTCCGGGCCAGCTTGTCGGCGTGGTGGGCCCGAACGGGTGCGGCAAGTCCAACATCATCGATGCCGTGCGCTGGGTGCTCGGCGAGTCGCGCGCTTCCGAGCTGCGCGGCGAATCGATGCAGGACGTGATCTTCAACGGCTCGACCGCCCGCAAGCCCGGCAGCCGGGCCAGCGTCGAACTGATCTTCGACAACTCCGACGGCCGCGCGGCCGGCCAGTGGGGCCAGTACGGCGAGATCGCCGTGAAGCGCGTACTCACGCGCGACGGCACGTCGAGTTACTACATCAACAACCTGCCGGCGCGCCGCCGCGACATCCAGGACATCTTCCTCGGCACCGGCCTCGGGCCGCGGGCGTACGCGATCATCGGGCAGGGCATGATCGCCCGGATCATCGAGGCGAAGCCGGAAGAACTGCGCGTGTTTCTCGAGGAAGCCGCGGGCGTGTCGAAGTACAAGGAACGCCGCCGCGAGACCGAGAACCGTCTGCACGACACGCGCGAGAACCTGACCCGCGTCGAGGATATCGTCCGCGAACTCGGCGCGAACCTCGAGAAGCTCGAGGCGCAGGCCGTCGTCGCCACCAAATACAAGGAGCTCGTCGCCGACGGCGAGGAGAAGCAGCGCCTGTTGTGGCTGCTGCGCAAGAACGAGGCCGCCGGCGAGCAGCAGAAGCAGCAGCGTGCGATCGAACAGGCGCAGATCGACCTGGAGGCGCAAACGGCGAAGCTGCGTGAGGTCGAGGCGCAGCTCGAGACGCTGCGCGTCGCGCATTACTCGGCAAGCGACGCGATGCAGGGCGCGCAGGGTTCGCTCTACGAAGCGAACGCCGAGGTGAGCCGCCTCGAAGCCGAGATCAAGTTCATCGTCGAATCGCGCAACCGCGTGCAGGCGCAGATCGCCGCGCTGAATGCGCAGCGCGAGCAATGGCGCGCGCAGGCCGAGAAGGCGCAGGACGAGCTTGAAGAAGCCGAAGAAGCGCGCGCGATGGCCGACGAGAAGGCCGCGCTCGCCGAAGACAACGCCGCCGCGAAGCACGATGCGCTGCCGGCGCTCGAAGCGAAATTCCGCGATGCGCAGGCGCAGCTCAACGACGAGCGCGCGCGGATCGCGCAGACCGAACAGTCGCTGAAGCTCGAAGCCGCGCACCAGCGCAACGCCGACCAGCAGCTGCAGCAGCTGCAGCAGCGCCATGAGCGCCTGAAGAGCGAAGCGGGCGGGCTCGATGCGCCGGACGAGGCGCAGCTCGAGGAGCTGCGCATGCAGCTGGCCGAGCAGGAAGAGATCCTGGCCGAAGCGCAGGCGCGCCTCGCCGACGCGCAGGAAACGGTGCCGCGCCTCGATGGCGAGCGCCGTGCCGCGCAGGAGCGCGTGCAGGCCGAAGCCGCGCAGATCCACCAGCTCGAGGCGCGTCTCGCCGCGCTGAAGCAACTGCAGGAAAACGTGCAGACCGAAGGCAAGGTGCAGCCGTGGCTCGACAAGCACGAGCTCGGCGCGCTGCCGCGTCTGTGGAAGAAGCTGCATGTCGAAGCGGGCTGGGAAGCCGCGCTCGAGGCCGTGCTGCGCGAGCGCCTGGCCGCGCTCGAAGTGTCGAATCTCGACTGGGTGAAGGCTTTTGCCACCGACGCACCGCCTGCCAAGCTCGCGTTCTACGCACCGCCCGCGGCCGGTGAACCGCCGGCGGCCGTGGCCGGCCTGCGTCCGGTGCTGTCGCTCGTGCGCATCGACGATGCGGGCATCCGCGCGGTGCTGAACGACTGGCTCGGCAACGTGTACGTCGCCGACGACGTCGCGCAGGCGCTCGCGACGCGCACGCAGCTGCCGGCAGGCGGCGCGTTCGTCGTCAAGGCCGGCCATATCGTCACGCGCGTCGGCGTGCAACTGTATGCGGCCGATTCGGAGCAGGCCGGGATGCTGGCCCGCCAGCAGGAAATCGAAAACCTGACGCGCCAGGTGCGTGCGCAGGCGCTGCTCGCCGACGAGGCCCGTACGGCCGCTGTTCGCGCGGAAGCCGCGCACACTCAGGCCACGCAGGCGCTCGGCGACGTGCGCGCACAGGCCGAGCGTGCGACGCAGCGCGTGCATGCACTGCAGATGGACGTGCTGAAGCTTGCGCAGGCGCACGAACGTTACACGCAGCGCAGCACGCAGATTCGCGAGGAACTCGAGGAAATCGGCGCGCAGATCGAAGAGCAGCGCGCGATGCGCGCAGAGTCGGAAGCGAATTTCGAGCGTTTCGACGGCGAACTGGCGGAACTGCAGGCGCGCTTCGAGGACAATCAGCTTGCATTCGAAGCGCTCGACGAATCGCTGACGCAGGCGCGTCAGGAAGCGCGTGACCTGGAGCGCGGCGCGAACGACGCGCGCTTCGCCGCACGCAATGCCGTGACGCGGATCGACGAGCTCAAGCGCAGCATCCAGGTCGCGCACGAGCAGAGCGAGCGCGTCGCCGCGTCGCTCGAGGACGCACGTGCCGAGCTCGAGACGATCAACGAGCAGACCGCGCACACGGGTCTGCAGGACGCGCTCGAGATTCGCGCGGTGAAGGAAGAGGCGCTGCAGGCCGCGCGGATCGAACTCGACGACCTCACCGCGAAGCTGCGCGCGTCTGACGAGCAGCGCCTCGTCGCCGAGCGCTCGCTTCAGCCGTTGCGCGACCGCATTACCGAATTGCAGTTGAAGGAGCAGGCCGCGCGGCTGTCGGTCGAGCAGTTCGCCGAGCAACTGACGACGGCCGAGGTCGACGAGGAAGCGCTGCGCGAGAAGCTCACGCCGGATCTGAAGCCGTCGTACCTGCAGGGCGAGGTCACGCGCCTGAACAACGCGATCAACGCGCTCGGCCCGGTGAACATGGCCGCGCTCGACGAGCTGAAGGCCGCGAGCGAGCGCAAGGTGTTCCTCGATGCGCAGTCGGCCGACCTGATCGACGCGATCACGACGCTCGAGGACGCGATCCACAAGATCGACCAGGAAACCCGCACGCTGCTGCAGGGCACCTTCGACGAAGTCAACCGCCACTTCAGCGACCTGTTCCCGCGCCTGTTCGGCGGCGGCCAGGCGAAGCTGATCATGACGGGCGACGAAATTCTCGATGCCGGCGTACAGGTGATGGCGCAGCCGCCGGGCAAGAAGAACGCGACCATTCACCTGCTGTCGGGCGGCGAAAAGGCGCTGACGGCCACCGCGCTGGTGTTCGCGATGTTCCAGCTGAACCCGGCGCCGTTCTGTCTGCTCGACGAGGTCGACGCGCCGCTCGACGACGCGAACACCGAGCGTTTCGCGAATCTCGTGCGCGCGATGTCCGACAAGACGCAGTTCCTGTTCATCTCGCACAACAAGATCGCGATGGAAATGGCGCAGCAGCTGATCGGCGTGACGATGCAGGAGCAGGGCGTGTCGCGGATCGTTGCGGTGGACATGGAAACCGCCGCGGGTTTTGCCCAGAATTGACGTTTGACGAAACCGGACCGCGTTCGCGCGGCGCATGGGCGCCCGTTCGCGGTTCCAACGAACAAGAATTGCTGATGGAGCGTGCATGGACGAGTTGACACTCGGTTTGATCGGCGCGGCGCTCGACCGGATGCGCGCGTCGCGCGTGGTCGGCGGCATGTATGTCGGGATCGTGCTGTCGCTCGCCGCGCTCGCGGCCGCGCCCGGTTTCGCGTCGCTCGCGGCCGCAGCGTTCG
>NZ_JAAGPH010000137.1:0-21016 GCF_017104705.1 Burkholderia sp. Se-20373
GAACATGATCGTGCGGCGTTGTTCCTTCTGCAGTTGCAGCAGCACATCCTGCATTTCCCGGCGCTTGAGCGGATCGAGCGCGGAGAACGCCTCGTCCATGATCATCAGCGACGGGTTCACGGCCAGCCACGCGTTGCCGAGCCCGACGTCGCCGTGATCGTTGCCGGGCGTGAAGAACCCGACCGCATAGGCATTCATCGCCGGCGCGAACAGCAGCGCGCCGGGCGGCGCGGCGAAACCCGCGTCGCGCCCGGCCGCGCGCGCGATCTCGACGATCCGCTCGCGCGGCAGCATCGTGCTGCCCGGCGCGGCGGGCGGGAAGTGTTCGGGATTCGTGTACGGAGTCTCGGCCAGCGGCGACACCAGCGATACCAGCGGCCGCACGACGGGCACGGCGAGATTCATCGAGATCGACGTGACCGCGACGACCAGCAGCAGCCCCCACACCCACACGCCGCCCGAGCGGTGCAGGTCGAACACCAGCGGATAGCCGCCGCGGCGCACGCGGAACGCGAACGACTTGCGCCAGCTCTTCGGGTTCGGAAACGCGAGCACGAGCGCGATCAGGCAGTCGATCGCCCACACGATGCCGACGACGCCCATCACCCAGAACCCGAAGTTGATCCCGCCGTACACGGGCAGGAACAGCGAGTAGTGCAGCCGGTAGATGAACGGCATCAGGTCGAGCCGCGCGACCGACAGCGCGCCCCATTCGCGGCGGCCTTGCTCCGCACCGGTCGCGGGATCGACGGCGATCTGGCTGAAGCCGAGTGCGTACGGCTGGCCCGTTGCCGGGTCGGTGCGCGGCATCACGCCCGCCTGCAGCGTATGGCCCGGCTCGATCGCGAGCGGCAGATAGGTCACCTGCACGCGCGGATCGGCAGCCTCGATGCGCGTCGCGAGCGCGAGCGGATCAAGCGGCGCCGCATCGCTGCGGGCGGTGTAGAAGTCCGGGTTCAGTGCCGCGTCGAGTTCGTGATCCCACGCGATCAGCGCGCCGGTGAGGCCCGCGACGAACAGGAACAGCGCGATCGCGAGGCCGAACCAGCGATGCAGGCGAACGAGAAACGGCCGCAGGAACGCGTTCATCGCGCGCCTTGGGAAAGGAAAGCGGGCCGGCACGAGCGGCCCCGGTTCAACGGGATGCAGGTCATGTGAGGTCAGGCGCCGCGCACGAGCCGGCCGGCCGCCGCTGGCGAGGCCGGATGCCCTTGTACGCGGCATGGAATTGTTGCGCGGTCGACGGGTTTTGATACGATGCGCAACATTTTATCTCAATGCGAATGATTCTTACTTGCATTTTTACTTACCCGCCATGATCATCAGCCTCGCCCGCCCTCCCGTTCGCCCACGTCGCGTGGCCGCCGCCCTTGCCTGCCTTGCCGCGTCGCTCGCGCACGCGGACGATTCGCCCGGCGGCGCCACGGCGTTGCCCGCCATCAACGTCACCGCTGCGCATGACTCGCCGCAGCACCTGACCGACACGCTCTCCACCGGTGCGCTCGGCACGCGCCGCCAGCTCGACACGCCGTTCTCGACGACGATCGTCACGTCGGAGGAGCTCGAGGCACGCCAGCCGTACAAGCTCGGCGACGTGTTCGCGAACGACGCATCGGTGTCCGACAACAGCGGCGCGTACAGCGCATGGGCCAGCTACATGACCGTGCGCGGCATGCAGCTCGACTGGCAGAACGGCTACAAGATCGACGGGCTGCCGTTCGTCACGTACGGGATCACGATGCCGTACGAACAGCTCGACCGCGTCGAGCTGCTGAAGGGGCTCGGCGGGTTCCTGTACGGCTTCGTGACGCCTGGCGGCGTCGTCAACTACGTGACGAAGCAGCCGGGTGTCGAACCGGTACGCAGCGTCGACGTCGGCTACCGGAGCACCAACGTGTGGACCGAGCACGTCGATCTCGGCCAGCGCTTCGGGCCGAACGGCATGTTCGGCGCACGGCTGAACGCGACGCACGAGGAAGGCAAGACGTACAACGACGGCAACATCCGCCGCGACAGCGTCTCGCTCGCGCTGCAGGCGAACCTGACGCGCGACCTGTCGGTGACGTTCGGCGCGCTGTACCAGGACCGCCGCACGACGGGCCAGACGCCGTCGATCTTCACCGGCAGCTACCCGGGCGGCGCGCTGCCCGCGACGATCAGCGGCGGCACGACGAACCTCGGCGGCAAGGACCAGTACCTGAACACGAACCTGCAGCTCTACACGGCCGGGCTGCAATACCAGCTCGCGCCCGACTGGCAGCTCGACGTCGCGTACAGCTACAGCAAGGCGACGCGCCGCCGCAACGAAAGCACGCTGTACCTGCAGGACTCAGCCGGCAACTACACCGACAGCCGCTACGTCGGGATGGAGGATCACCGCTTCAGCCAGTGGCGCGCGATGGTCGAGGGCAAGGTGCGCACGGGCCCGTTCAGCCACCAGATCGTGCTCGGCGCGTCGTGGCAGAAGCAGGCGAACGACTATTCGGCGAACAGCGTGTTCGTGCCGCTCGGCGCCGGCAACCTGTATGCGCCGAACCCATACCGCTACGACAGCCCGCACGGCTTCATCCAGTACCGCACGAGCGAGATCGTGCAGAAATCGCTGTTCGCGAGCGACACCGTGCAGCTCACCGAGCGGTGGTCGGTGCTCGCCGGCGTGCGCTACATGAACTACGAGCAGCGCGCGTTCCAGGCGAGCGGCGTCGAGGATCCCGGCTACCGCCAGAACGGCGTGGTCACGCCGACGTTCGCGGTGATGTTCAAGCTCGCGCCGACCACGACCGCTTACGTGAGCTACGCCGAATCGCTCGAGCCCGGCAGCCGCGTGAACGACGTCTACGCGAACGCCGGCCAGGTGCTCAAGCCGCTGCGCAGCAAGCAGTACGAATTGGGGATCAAGAGCGAGCATGCGCGCTGGAGCGCGACGGCCGCGCTGTTCCGGATCGAGCGCAGCGCCGAATACGCGAATGCCGCGAACGTCTACGTGCAGGACGGCGAATCGATCATCCAGGGGATCGAGTTCGGTGCGCGCGCGAAATTCGGCGCGCGCTGGCACGCGGGCGTCGACGCAATGCTGCTCGACGCGTGGTACGCGAACGGGATCGGCAACAACGGCAACCGTGTCGCGGGCGCGCCACGTTTCGTGCTCGCCGGCGACATCGGCTACGCGGTGCCGGGCGTGCCGGGGCTGACGCTCGGCGTCGACGCGAAATTCACCGGCGCGACGCCGCTGCGCGCGGCCGGCGGCCTCGACGCGCCGGGCTTTCTCGTCGTCAATGCGGGCGCGCGCTACCTGACCCGGGTCGGCCGCCACGACGTGACGCTGCGCGCGTCGATCGACAACGTGCTGAACCGCCGTTACTGGGAATACCAGTACGCGGACTACGTGAAGCCGGGCGACCCGCGCACGGTGAGCCTGAGCGCGAAGATCGACTTCTGAACGGCGGGCCGGCCGCAAACCGCGGCCGTCAGCCACTAGCCGGAACGGCCGCCCCGCCACCGCCTCGGGATTTTCCCGAACCCCAAAAGCAAAACGGCGGAGCGGCTTCTTTCGAAGCACGCTCCGCCGTTTCGCGGCGAACCGTAAGACGCTCTTAGTGGAGCTTCTTCGGCAGCATCTGGCTGCGCAGGCGCTTGTGCAGGCGCTTGACGGCTGCTGCCTTCTTGCGCTTGCGGACTGCGGTCGGCTTTTCGTAGGACTGGCGTTCGCGCAGTTCAGCGATCAGGCCATTTTTTTCGATAGCACGGCGAAAGCGGCGAATCGCCACTTCGAACGGCTCGTTTTCTTTCAGAAGAATCGTCGTCATGTCGTTCCTAAATTGCTTAAACGGTCAAAAACGTAGCGGCCAAGCGCCACGCACCGGCCATCCGAGCGTCCCCACAAACAGGCGAAACGAGCGGAAATACGGCCTCGGAGGCCGGAAAAGAGAGGCGGAAAGCACCGCGAGTACGCTTCACAACCGCGTGCAGCGCCGCGTTTGACTGCCAGCAGACATGCCGAAAACGGCAGAGGCTTGACAGAAATCTCAATTCAGCCCGCCATCATAGCAGAGAATCACAGACAAAACTACCCTTTTGCATCCCCCGGTTCGCCGCTCCGCGTGGCGCGGCCGCTCGCCCCGTCGAACGGGGCCGGGTGCCGCGCCTGCCCGCGGCCCGGCCGGCCAAGCCGGGCGGGCCTTTCGGCCGACAACCCTCCTTCCGTCCCGAATTTACCCAAACATCCCTCTAAAGTTTTCGCCGGGCGCCGCCGTCAACCAGGAAAGGCGGGGCAGCGCCAGTCGCGATAAAGCGCAACGCCGAAATCAGAACCTGTCTGTATCCCAGCCATTTTCCAAAACGAGGAAGCAAATGCTGAACATCAACACCAACATCCTTTCGCTGACGACGCAGACGAATCTGTCGGGCTCGCAAAGCGCACTGTCGCAAGCAATCAACCGCCTGTCGTCGGGCAAGCGCATCAACACCGCTGCTGACGATGCAGCAGGCCTGGCGATCTCGACGTCGCAAACGGCGGCAATCAATGCGCTGACGCAAGGTGTTGCAAACGCGAACAACGGCATCTCGATGATCCAGACCGCCAACGGCGCGCTGCAATCGACGGTCGACAACCTGCAGCGTATCCGTACGCTGGCGCAACAAGCGGGCGACGGCTCGCTGGATTCGAGCGCTCGCGCGAACCTGCAAGCTGAAGTGACGACGCGTCTCGGCGAAATCGACCGTGTCGCATCGCAAACGACGTTCAACAGCCAGACCATCCTGGGCGGCACCGGCAGCGTCACGTTCCAGATCGGCGCAGCAGCGAACCAGGTCGTTACCGTCGACTTCGGCACGGCGAACTGGAACAGCACGGGCATGAGCGTGAACACCCTGAGCGTCGCCACGCAGTCGGGCGCGCAATCGGCGATCACGGCGATCGACGCGGCACTGAAGCAAGTCAACACGTTCCAGGCAACGCTGGGCGCAGCACAGAACACGTTCCAGGCTGCGATCTCGACGACGCAAACCCAGGCAACCAACATGACCGCCGCTCGCTCGCAGATCACCGACGCGGACTTCGCGACGGAAACGGCGAACCTGAGCAAGGCGCAAGTGCTGCAACAAGCGGGCATCTCGGTTCTGGCGCAAGCGAACTCGCTGCCGCAGCAAGTCCTGAAGCTCCTCGGCTAATCGAGCAGCACCCGCGGCGGGCCACGTGCCCGCCCGCCTCCGGGCCCGGCGGCGTCGCCATGCAACGCATCGCGACGCCGCCGACACCGCCCGAACCAGAATTTTCCAGGGAGGCACGCCTCCCTCTTTGCATTGAACCGCGGCGCCCCGCCGCATCGCGCACGTTGATTGCGCGGACGACCGGAGCAACGGCATGGCCACCACGACCCCCGTCAGCAGCACGGACATCACCACCCTCCTGTCGCAGGCCGGACAGTCGATCATCAGCGGCGCGACCAATTCGTCGCTCGACGTCAATACGCTCGTCACGACGCTGGTGAACGCGAAGACGGCCGGGCAATTGCAGACCCTGCAGACCCGCCAGACGAACGACAATACGCAGCTGTCCGCGATCGGCCAGCTGAAGGGGGCGCTGTCCGCGCTGCAGACCGCGCTCACCGGCCTCTCGAACGGCACCACGCTCGGCAGCCTGGCCGCGACGGCGAGCGGCAGCGGCATCGCGACGACGGTCGCGAGCGGCAGCGGTGCGGTGGCCGGTTCGTATTCGGTGAATGTCACGCAGCTCGCGACCGCCAACAAGCTGTCGTCGGCCGGCGTGACGTCGGCGGACACGATCTCGGCCGGCTCGCTGAGCATCACGCTCGGCAGCAACCCCGCGTTCAACGTCAACGTGGCGGCCGGCGCGTCGCTGTCCGACATCGCGTCGTCGATCAACTCCGCGTCCGGTAATGCCGGCGTCACCGCGTCGGTCATCACCGGTTCGGACGGCCAGCATCTCGTGATGCAGTCGAACGCCACCGGCGCGGCCAACACGATCTCGATCACGGGCACGGGCGTCAACTCGAAACTGACGTCCGGCTACTCGACGGTCACCCCGGCCGCCGACGCGCAGTTGACGATCGACGGCACGCCGGTGTCGAGCGCGTCGAACAACGTGTCGGGCGCGCTGACGGGCGTCACCCTGGCGCTGTCGCAGGCCGCCGTCGGCACGACGCAAACCATCTCGCTGTCGCAGGACACGGCCGCGGCGACGACCGCGATCAACAATTTCGCGACCGCGTATACCAACTTCGTGAACACCGCGAAATCGCTGTCGAGCTACGACTCGACGGCGAACACCGCCGGCCCGCTGCTCGGCGACGCGATGCTGAACACGATCAGGAGCACGCTCGCGACGACGCTCAGCAGCGGCGTCACGACGGGCGGCACGACCTATGCGCTCGGCAGCATCGGCATCAACGTGGACTCGACCGGCGCGATGTCGGTCGACACCGCCGCGCTGACCACCGCGCTCAAGTCGAACAGCTCCGCGGTGGCGGCGATCTTCAACCAGACGAACGGCATCGCCCAGGCGCTCAATGCGAACATCACCTCGTACACGCAGACGTCCGGCCTGATCGACCAGCGCACCACCGCGATCAATGCCGATCTGACGAGCGTGCAGAGTCAGGCCACGCAACTGCAGACCTACTCGAACCAGCTGACCACGCAATACACCGCGCAGTTCACCGCGCTGAACACGCTGATGGCGCAGATGGCGAACAATACCCGCTACCTGACCCAGCTGTTCGGCGGCCAGAACAGCTCCGGCGCGTTGGCCAACAACAAGTAAGCCTTCAGCCCCCCCTTCCGAGCCGAACCATGACGAACGACACCCTGTCCCGCGCCTTGGACCTCACCCGTGCCATGCAGTCGGCGGCCGACGCACGCGACTGGGTGCGCGTCGCGGCCCTCGTCGACGAACGCTCGCCGCTGCTGATGAACCTGTCCGGCGAGCAGACCCCGGACGGGCTGGACCAGGTGCGGCAGATCATGGCGATCGACGCGTCGATCACCGAGCATGCGCAGACGGACCGTGACCGCCTGGCTGCGGAATTCGCGCAGTCCCAGGAGCGAATCAAGGCCGCGAGCCAGTACCAGAAGGCCGGCTTGCTGTGACCGGCCGGGCGTCTCGCCCGCCGCGCAGGTCGAATTAAAAGACGCCGCCAGTCGAGCGGACCGTTGTCGCCGTACCGTCGAGCCGCTTCAATGCGGCTTTTTTTTCGCCGGCGGGCGGGAGCGCAAGCCGGATCGCGCCGGCTACGCCCGCATCGCCCGCTCGACGGCCACGTCGATCATCCCGGGCGGCCGGCCCGGCGATGCGCGAGCGCGGCTTCCAGCCGCGGCGCGATCCCGCTCGTCACGCGTCCGGAGCCGCCGTCTCGCCGGACGCGTAGCAGGCCCACATGCCGTGCAGCGCGTCCTCCAGGTTGCGCGCAAAGCGCGACGCGTCGCACAGCGGCGACGCGAGCGCGCGCTCGCGCAGCGTCGCACGCAGCGTCGCCAGACCGTCACGGTCGCGCGCGAACGCGACGGCCTTCGCGAGGTACGCCGCCTCGTCTTCCGCAATCCAGTCGCCCATTCCCGCCGCGTGCAGCAGGCTCTCGCAAATGTGCGTGACGAACCGGCCGCCCTTCATCCCGAGCACCGGCACGCCCATCCACAGCGCTTCGGCCGTGGTCGTGCCGCCCGGGTACGGAAACGGGCTCAGCGCGATGTCGATGCGGTGATACGCGGCGAAGTACTCCGCACGCGGCGAACCGCCTTCGAGAATCAGCCGATCCGCGCCGATGCCATGCCGCGCGAAGCGGCCGAGCGTCGCCTGGTTCACGTCGTCGGCGCCGAGCTCATGGGCCTTCAGCAGCAGGCGCGCGTGCGGCAGCGCGTGCAGGATGCGCGACCACAGCGCGACGACCTCGTCGCTGATCTTGACCAGCTTGCCGAAACAGCCGAACGTGACGCCGCCATGCGCCGCCATCGGCAGCGGGCCGACCGCGACATCGTATGGCGGCGGCGTGAAGCACAGGTAGCTGTCAGGCAGCCGCCACGGCCGCTCGGTGAAGTGATGCGCCTCGTCGGCCGGTAGCGTATGCGCGTCGCCGATGAAATAGTCGATCGCGCGGCAACCGGTCGTCGCAAAGAAACCGAGCCAGCTCGCCTGCACCGGCGCGGGCTTGTGCCCGAAGATCGGCAGGCCGCTCCAGTCGGTATGGCCTGCCATGTCGATCAGGATGTCGATACCGTCGTCGCGAATCAGTTGCGCGGCCTCCTCGCGGCCCAGGCTGACAACCTTCTTCCAGCTCGCGAAGTTCGGCTTGAGCCGCGCGGTCACGTCGTCCTCGCCGATGAACGTCACATACGCATGTGGCTCGACGCGCGACCGGTCGATCCGCGCCAGCACGCTTTCCAGGAAAATGCCGACCGGGTGCTGGCGCAGGTCGCCCGACACGAAGCCGACGCGCAGCGGCCGCCCCTGCGCCTGCGCGACGCGCTGCGCGCGGTCGTGCTCGAACGGATGCGCGTCGCGCTCGAGATGTTCGCCGTAGCGGCGCGCTTCAGCGACCCACTCGTGCGGCTCGAACGCGGGCGAACTCGACATGTTGAACAGCATCCGCGAGTACGCGCGATGCAGGTCGTACCGAACCGCCGTGCGGAATGCGTCCAGCGCGCCGGCGAGATCCCCTTTTGTCCACCGGATGTCGCCGAGCGTCATCTGGAGCTTCAGCGGATCGATGCCGAGTTCCCGCGCGATCTCGGTGTGCTTCAGCGCCTCGTCGAGCTTCTCGAGCCGCAACAGCGCGGCGGCGAGGTTCTGATGGGCGTCGGCATCGTCGGGGTTCAGGTCGATCGCGTGCCGGTAGCTCAGTTCCGCCGCCGCCAGCCGGTTGAGGTTGTGATACGCGTAGCCGAGGAAATTGTACGCATCGGCCAGTTCGGGATCGAGCTCGATCGCGTGCCGGCACGCCTGCAGAGCCTGCCCGTATTCGCCCTGCTGGTTGCGCAGGTCGCCGAGCCAGGCCCACGCCCGCGCATGCGCGGGATCGATCGCGATCGCCCGCTCGAGCAGTTCGGCCGCGTTGTCGAACTCGCTCATGCGCTGCAGCAGCCTGGCCAGTACGCAGTGCGCGTCCGCGTCGCCCGGATCGAGCCCCTCGCGCGCATGGTCGACCGCACCCCGCAGGTCGCCTGCCGCGCGCAGCGTCGCGCTCAGCCCCTGGTGCGCGACACGGAAGCCCGGTTGCAGCGCGATGGCGCGACGATAGGCATTCGCGGCATCGTCGAATTTCTCCTGCGCATGCAGCGCGTTGCCGAGATTGCAGTACGCATCCGCGTATTGCGGCTGGTGCGCGACCGCCTTGGCGTAGCTCGCGGCCGCCGCCTCGTGCTCGCCCAGATCCTGCAGCGCGTTGCCGAGGTTGTTGTACGCCTGCGCGTAACCGGGGCGCAGCTCGATCGCGCGCGCACAGCTCTCCATCGCGGCCGTCGGTTCGCGCGCGTCGCGCAATGCGTTGCCGAGGTTGTTGTGCGCCTCCGGATAGTCGGGCCGCAACCCCACCGCGCGACGGTAGTGCGCGATCGCGTCGTCGAGCCGGCCGTTTTCGCGCAGCATGTTGCCGAGGTTGTTGAAGTACGACGCGTCCGGCCGCGCCACGAGCGATTGCTCCATCAGCGCGATGCCCGCGTCGTACTGCTTCAGCTGGCACGCCAGCAGCCCGAGAAAATGCAGCGCATCCGGCTGGCCCGGCTGCGCGGTGAGGATCGCGTCGTACAGCGTCTTCGCTTCGGCGAGACGCCCCGCCTGGTGATGCGCCAGCGCGGACTGCAGCGTGTCGTGGATATCGTTCATGCTTCGTGTTCCGAGTTCGTATAGCGTTGCCACATGCCGATGAACGCCGCTTCGAGATGCGCGGCGAACCGGCGCGCGTCGCACAGCGGCGACGCGAGTAGCTGCGCACGCAGCCCCGCGCGCAGCGTCGCGAGCCGCTCGCGGTCGCGCACCGCCTCGATCGCTTTCGCGACGTAGGCAGCCTCGCCGTCAGCGACCCATTCGCCCATGCCCGCCGCGTGCAGCACGCTTTCGCAGATGTGCGTGACAAAGCGGCCGCCCTTCATGCCGAGCACCGGCACGCCCATCCACAGCGCTTCGGCGGTGGTCGTGCCGCCCGGGTACGGGAACGGGCTCAGCGCGACGTCGATGCGGTGATAGGCGCCGAAGTATTCCGCGCGCGGCGAACCGCCCTCGAGGATCAGCCGGTTCGCATCGATGCCATGCCGCGCGAAGCGCGCGGCGGTCGCGTCGCGCACGCCCTCGCGGCCGAGTTCGTGCGCCTTGAGCAGCAGCCGCGCGTCCGGCAGCGCGTGCAGGATGCGCGACCACGCGCGCACGACGTCGTCGCCAACCTTCACGAGCTGGCCGAAGCAGCCGAACGTCGGATGGCCGCGCGCCGCCATCGGCAGCGGGCCGACCTCGACGTCGCAGGCCGGCGGCGTGAAGCACAGGAAGCTGTCCGGCAGCCGCCACGGCTGCTCGACGAAGTGATGCGCTTCGGCGTCCGGCAGCGTGTAGCGGTCGCCGATGAAGTAATCGATCGCGTCGCAGCCGGTCGACGCGAAAAAGCCCAGCCAGCTCGCCTGTACCGGCGCGGGTTTCCAGCCGAACACGGCCAACCCGCTCGACTGCGTATGGCCCGCGAGGTCGACGAGGACGTCGATTTCGTCGTCGTGAATCATCCGCGCGGCCGCCTCCGGACCCAGCGCGGCGATCGAACGCCAGACGCTCGCGTGCGGCTTCAGTTTCGCGGTGATCGCGTCCTCTTCGTCCGTGGTCACGTACACGCGCAGGTCGATGCGCGTGCGCTCGAGGTGCGCCAGCACGCTTTCCAGGAAGATGCCGACCGGATGCAGGCGCAGGTCGCCGGACACGAAGCCGACACGCAGTCGCCGCCCCTGCGCGCGCACGGCCCGCTCGCGCGGATCGTGCGCATAACGCGTCGAACGCGCGGCCAGGTGCCGGCCGTAGCGCCGCGCGTCGGCCAGGTAGTCGGCGGGGTTCACGCAAGCAGACGCCGCCGCGCTGAACAGCAGCCGGTTCAGCACGGTCGCCGCGACGTCGTCGGCGTCGTCGCGCACCAGCGCCAGCGCATCGCGATACGCGTGGACCGCGGCATCGACGTTGCCCTGTGCGCGCAGGATGTCGCCGAGATTGACGTGCATCAACACGGCCGGCGGGCCGGCCTGCAACGCCTGCCGGCCGTACACGAGCGCCTCGTCGAGCCGCTGCAGCTTCAGCAGCACGACGGACAGGTTGTGGCACGCGCCGGCGTCCGCCGGATTCAGCGCGACGGCCGTGCGATGGCTGGCCTGTGCCGCGTCGAGCCGGTCCAGTCCGTGATACGCGTTGCCCGCGTGGTTGTGCGCTTCGGCGAGGGTCGGCGCGAGCCGGATCGCGTCCTGCGCATGCGCGAGTGCTTCCGCGCAGCGCAGCTGCTTGTGACGCACGGCGCTCAGGTTCGCGTGGGCCATCGCCATCGACGGGTCCAGCTCGATCGCGCGGCCGTAGTGCGTGGCGGCGCCGTCGAGGTCGCCCAGATCCTGCAGCGCGTTGCCGAGGTTGTTGTACGCCTCTGCGTAACCGGGCCGCAGCTCGATCGCGCGCGCACAGCTCGCCATCGCGGCCGTCGGTTCGCGCGCGTCGCGCAATGCATTGCCGAGGTTGTTGTGCGCCTCCGGATAGTCCGGCCGCAGCGCCACCGCGCGCCGATAGTGCGCGATCGCTTCGTCGAGCCGGCCGCTTTCGCGCAGCATGTTGCCGAGGTTGTTGAAATACGACGCGTCCGGCCGCTC
The DNA here is from genome assembly GCF_017104705.1 of Burkholderia sp. Se-20373. Taxonomy (NCBI): domain Bacteria; kingdom Pseudomonadati; phylum Pseudomonadota; class Betaproteobacteria; order Burkholderiales; family Burkholderiaceae; genus Burkholderia; species Burkholderia sp. Se-20373. The sequence continues at coordinate 11,833 of NZ_JAAGPH010000137.1, forward strand.
GATGAGCGATTGCTCCATCAGCGCGATGCCCGCGTCGTACTGCTTGAGCTGGCACGCCAGCAGCCCGAGGAAATGCAGCGCGTCCGGCTGGCCCGGCTGCGCGGTGAGGATCGCGCCGTACAGCGTCTTCGCTTCGGCGAGACGCCCCGCCTCATGATGCGCGAGCGCCGCCTGCAATGCCTGTCCTGTTCCGTCCATCTCGTCTGCTCTGCTCAATAGCGATGCGGTTCGCGTCCGAAGTCGATCAGCCTGCCGCCGTGCCCGATCGTCACGGCCCGCGCCGCCATCCCGTCGCGCGCCATCCCGACGACGGTGTCGCGCACGTGCCACCGGCCGGAACGACGATCACGCCGGCCGGCGCGGCGTTCAGCGCGCGGGGCGCCATGTTCCGCCTGCCGCCGGCGTGGAAATGCGCACGCACGTCACGTCGTGAGCGGCTTCACGCGGATGCGCCCGGCGCGGCTTCGACGTGCTGCGCCCACATGCCGTGCAGCGCGTCCTCGAAGTGGCGCGCGAAGCGGGGCGCGTCGCACAGCGGCGACGCGAGCACCTGCGCGCGCAGCGTCGTGCGGAGCGCCGCCAGCTCGGCGGGCTGGCCGACCTGCGCGACGGCCTTCGCGACATACGCGTCGTCGTCGTCCGCGATCCACTCGGGCAGCCGCGCCGCATGCAGCAGGCTCTCGGCGATGTGCGACAGGAAACGCTCGCCGCGCCGGCACAGAACGGGCACGCCCATCCACAGCGCTTCGGCGGTCGTCGTGCCGCCCGGATACGGGAACGGGCTCAGCATCAGGTCGACGCGCCGGTACGCGGCCAGGTATTCGGCGCGCGGCGAGCGGCCTTCGAGGATCAGCCGCTGCGCGTCGATGCCGTGCGCCGCGAAGCGCGCGGCAAGCGCCTGCTGCTCGCGCGGATCGTCGAGATGCTCCGCCTTCACGAACAGCTTCGCGCCCGCGACCGATTGCAGCACGCGCGACCAGACCGCGACGACGCGATCGGTGATCTTCGCGAGCTTGCCGAAATAGCCGAAGGTCGGATGGCCGTTCGCGAGCATCGGCAGCGCGCCGACGTCGACGGGCTCGGCCGGCGGCGTGAAGCACAGATAGCTGTCCGGCAGATGCCACGGCCGCTCGGTGAAATGCGCGGCCTCGGCGGGCGGCAGCACGTGACGGTCGCCGATCACGTAGTCGATCGCGCGCACGCCGGTGCTCGCGAAATAACCGGGCCAGCTCGCCTGCAGCGGCGCCGGCTTCCACGCGAACAGCGGCAGGCGGTTGTAGACCGTGTGGCCCGCCGCATCGAGCAGCACGTCGATGCGGTCCGCGCGGACACGCGCGGCCGCCGCTTCGTCGCTCAGGCCGGCAATGCAGGTCCACGTCGCGAAGGCCGGCTTGAGGCGGGCGGTCACGTCGTCCTCGACGTCGCGCGTCGGGTACGCATGCATCTCGATCCGGTTCGCGTCGAGATGCTTCAGCATGCTCTCGATGAAATAGCCGACCGGATGCGCCTTCAGGTCGCCCGACACGATGCCGACCTTGAGCGGCCGCCCGGCGCGGGCGGTCAGGTCGACGAGCCAGTCCGTCCACGGCGTCGCGCCCCGCGTGACGACTTCGTCGTAGCGCGCGGCCTCGGCGAGATAGGCGTCCTGATCGAACGCTTCGCTGCAGTGGCTCGCGAACAGCAGGTTGCTGCGCGGCTCCGGCAGTTCGGGGCGCAGCGCAACCGCGTGCCGGTACGCCTCGAGCGCGGCCGGAATCTCGTTCAGGTCGAACAGCGCATTCGCAAGGTTGTTGTAGGCCTGGCCGTTGTCCGGCTTCAGCGCGATGGCCTGGCAGAACGCATCGACGGCCGCGCGGGCGTCGCCGGCGAGCCGCAGCGCGTTGCCGAGGTTGTTGTACGCATCGACGTAGTCGGGTCGCAGCTCGATGGCGAGACGGAAACACTCGGCGGCGGCGGCGTGACGGTTGTCCGCCTGCATCACGTTGCCGAGGTTGTAGTAGTACATCGCGTCCGGCCTGACCTCGATCGCCGCCATGATCAGGTCGGATGCCTCCTGATAGCGCCCGTACTGATGGCCGATCAGGCCGAGCAGGTGAAGCGCGTCCGCGTGCCGGGGATCGGTGTCGAGGATCCGCCGGTACAGCGTCTCGGCCTCTTCCAGCCGGTCGGCCTGATGGTGCGCCAGCGCCTGTTCGATCGTGGCGGCGGCGGGGGAGGTGGGCATCATGAGCTAAGTCGTCCTGGTAGCCAATACGGGATTCGAATCGCGGCCGGCACCGCTGCGTCGGCGCACGCCTTCGCCCGCGGACGCACGCACCGACGGTCTCCGACGTATCCGGATTCTCCCCGCGCACGCCGCGTTCCAATTGGGCGAGCAGGTGCTGGAATTGGTCGCAATTCCCGCGACTGCGAGCCGCACCCGCGGCCGCCCTGACTGCGCGCCGGACACCCGCGAATCCATCGAAATGCGGGGTGAAACCACCCGCTAATCCGACATTCGATCCTGGCGGCGCTCGCTAGACTTGATCGCAGAAAGATGACCGACCTGCGACGCTCGAACGGTTGCGCATTCCGATGCCACCGCGCCGACGCGCGCTCGTCCGGCCACACCCTTTGTGCCTGGAGCCCTGTGTATGCACGAATCAGCGATCATCACCAACGCAGATGGCGATCAGCTCGCGGCGCGCCGCGAACTGTTCGACCTGATGCAGACCTACCCCGCGACGCGCGAGGAACTGGAACGGTCGCTCGGCCTGTTCGTGCGCGGCTCGCTCCTCGCACGCATGCTCGCGACCTTCGAGATCTATCAAAAAATCGTGCCGCTGCCGGGCGCGATCCTCGATCTCGGCACGTGGCGCGGGCAGACCGCCGTGCTGTGCGAGAACTTCCGCGCGATTCTCGAGCCGCTGAACTTCCAGCGCCGCATCCACGCATTCGATACGTTCACCGGCTACACGGGCTTCGCCGAGCACGACACGCGCGACCGCAAGCTGTTCTCCGACGGCACGTACTCGCTGTCCGGCGAGTATGCCGACCTGCTGCGCAAGCTGCTGAACCTGCACGAGCGCAGCAACGCGATGGGGCACGTGCATGACAAGCACCACGTGTGGGAAGGCGATTGCCGCGACACGCTGGCGGCATTCGGCGAAGCGCATCCCGGCGAGATGGTCGCGCTCGCATGGTTCGACCTGAACGTGATCGAGCCGACCCGGCACGCGTTCGACGCGGTGATGGAGCGGCTGGTGCCCGGCGGCATCGTCGCGTTCTGGCAGCTCACCCGCGGCGGCCAGCTGCCCGCGGAAGGCGTCCATTACCTGCGCGACCTGCTCGGCAACCGTCCGCACCAGATCCACAAGGCGGCGGCCTATCCGTCGCTGTGCTACCTGTCATTCCCCGAGGGTGGAGGCACACGAAAATGAAAATCGCGATCCTCGGCAACGGCATTCTCGGCCTGATGACGGCCCGCGCATGGCAGCGGGCGGACCCGGGCGTCGAGCTCGTGATCGTCGGCCACGCGCATCGGCCCGGCTCGGCCACGCGCGCCGCGGCAGCGATGCTCAATTCGTTTACCGAACTGGAAGGCGACTCGCTCGGCACGCCGATCGACCGCTTCAAGTTCGAGCTGAGCCGCGGCGCGACGGCGGCGTGGCCCGCCGTATTCGCCGAAATCTGCACGCCGGCGCGCGCGATCGCGTACGGCTTCGGCACCTTCGTGCTGAACAACGCGGCGACCGACGCGCTCGACGACGAGAACTTCGCGGCCATGCAGCGGTTCTGCCACGAATTCGAGGAGCCCTGCGAGGCGGTCGATCCGTCAGGCATCCCGAACTATCATCCGGACCCGCGCTATCGCGCGCTGAAGGCGGTCTTCCTGAAGCGCGAAGGCTGGGTCAATCCGAAACAGTTTCTCGACGCGCTGACCGAGTCGGTCGCGCAAGCCGGCAACGTCCGCTTCATCGACGCCGAGGTCGAGCGGCTCGACACCGCGGCCGGACGCGTCACCGGGGCGCGCCTGTCCGATGGCAGCGTGCTCGGCGCGGACCGCTTCATCCTCTGCAACGGCGCCAACGTGACGCGCGTGCTGCAGGCGAGCCTGCCCGAGCTGCCGGTGCAGCGGATGTTCTACGGCATCGGCATGTCGATCGAACTGCAGAGCACGGAGAACGTGCACACGCACTGCGTGCGCACGACCAACCGCGGCCTCGCGTGCGGCGTGTATTCGGCGCCGCACGGGCCTGACCGGACCCTCGTCGGCGCCAGCAACTACATCAGCCCGGTGCCGCACGACCACGGCCACGCCGGCAGCGCGTACACGCTGCTGAAGTCGGCGATGGACCAGATCAACACCCGCTTCTCGCGCGCGAACCTGCTCAACGTCAACGTCGGCTGGCGGCCGACGACGTCCGACCTGTATCCGCTGTTCGGCGAAACCAGCGTGCGCGACCTGTGGATTCTCGGCGGCACCAAGCGCGACGGCTTCCACCTGTCGCCGGTGCTGTGCCGCGACCTCGTCGCGGCGATGCGCGGCGAGCCGATCGATCCGCGCTACGCGGAACTCGCACCCGAACGCCCGCTGATCCGCAACATGACGCGCGAGGCCGCGATCGCGAAGACGGTACGCCATCAGATCAATGCCGCGTACCAGCACGACTTCGTGCCGGCGCGCAACCGCATGGTCGAACAGCTCCAGAACGCGATCCGCACGGACCTGGAGGCGCTGCACGACAAGCTGGGCGCGACGAACTGGGGCATTCCGCCCGAGCTCGTCGACATGTACCGGTACGGCCACATTCCGGCATGAGCGGTGCGACCATGAACCGCGACGCGAAGCGGGTGGCGATCGTCCAGTCCAACTACATTCCGTGGAAGGGCTACTTCGACCTGATCGCCGCCAGCGACGAGTTCATCCTCTACGACGACGCGCAGTACACGCGCCGCGACTGGCGCAACCGCAACCAGATCAAGACGCCGCAGGGCGTGCAATGGCTGAGCGTGCCGGTGAAGGTGAAGGGCAAGTATCACCAGTCGATCCGCGAAACCGAGATCGACGGCGCCGACTGGGCGCCGCTGCACTGGAAGGCCCTGCTGCAGAACTACGCGCGCGCGCCGCACTTCGCGCGCTATGCGGACGAGCTCGAAGCGCTCTACACGGGCCGCACCTACGGGATGCTGAGCGAGCTGAATGTCGCGATGCTGACGTGGGTCCTCCGGCAGCTTGAGATCGGCACGCGCGTGTCGTCGACGTCGGACTATGCGCTGCACGGCGACCGCACCGAGAAGCTGCTGAACCTGTGCGTGCAGGCGGGCGCGACCGAGTACCTGTCCGGCCCGGCCGCGCGCAGCTACCTCGACGAGAACCTGTTCGCCGATGCCGGCATCGCGGTGCGCTGGTTCGACTATCCGGCCTATCCCGAGTATCCGCAGCAGTGGGGCGACTTCGTCCACGGCGTGACGGTGCTCGACGTGCTGTTCAACTGCGGTCCCGAAGCGCGCCGGTACGCGCTGACCTCGAAAGACTGAGGCGATGTCCATGAGCGAATCCCCGCATGCGAGCCTGCTGGAAGAAGTGGCCGCGTACTACAGCGCGCGGCTGGCGGAGCACGGCGCGACCGCGCGCGGCGTCGACTGGAACGGCGAAACCGGCCAGTTCCTGCGCTTCGAACAACTGACGAAGATCCTGCCCGCGTCCGGCGGGCACTCGGTGAACGACATCGGCTGCGGCTACGGCGCGCTGGTCGATTTCCTGAAGGCGCGCGCGCTGCCGGACGGCTTCGCGTATGCGGGCTACGACATCTCGTCCGACATGGTCGACGCCGCGCGGCAGCGCTACCGCGACGACGCGAACGTCGCGTTTCATGTCGGCGCGGTGCCGCAGGCCGCGTCGGACTACGGGATCGCATCCGGCATCTTCAACGTCAGGCGCGGTCATGGCGACGACGCGTGGCTCGACTACATCCACGCGACGCTCGACACGCTGCACGCGACGAGCCGACTGGGCTTCTCGTTCAACTGCCTGACGTCGTATTCCGATCCGCCGTTCATGCGCCCGGACCTCCTGTACTACGCGGACCCGTGCGCGCTGTTCGATCGCTGCAAGCGCCGCTATTCGCGCCACGTCGCGCTGCTGCACGACTACGGCCTGTACGAATTCACGATTCTCGTCCGCAAGGACATTTGAGCGGCGCCGCGCGCGAGCCGCGCGGCCGGACGTCCCACCCCTTGACGCGGAGCCTGACCATGTTCGGCCCACCCAACCTCGACTGCATTCCGTTCGGCCGCCCGTTCGTGGTCGGCAAGGAGCTCTACTACATCGCGAAGGCGGTCGAGCAGGGCGGCCTCGCCGGCGACCAGGCGTTCACGAAGCTCTGCCACCGCTGGCTGGAAGCGCGCATCGGCTGCCAGCGCGCGCTGCTCACGCACTCGTGCACGGCCGCGCTCGAGATGGCCGCGATCCTCGCCGACGTGCAGCCCGGCGACGAAGTGATCATGCCGTCCTACACGTTCGTGTCGACCGCCAACGCGTTCGTGCTGCGCGGCGCGACGCCGGTGTTCGTCGACATCCGCCGCGACACGCTGAACCTCGACGAGACGCAGATCGCCGCCGCGATCACCAAGCGCACGCGTGCGATCGTGCCGGTGCACTACGCGGGCGTCGCCTGCGACATGGACGTGATCGGGCAGCTCGCGGCGGACCACGACCTGTGGGTGATCGAGGACGCTGCCCAGGCGCTGCAGTCGACGTGGCACGGCAAGCCGCTCGGCAGCCTCGGCCACCTCGCGTGCCTCAGCTTCCATGAGACCAAGAACGTGATCTCGGGCGAAGGCGGCGCGCTGCTGGTCAACGACCCGCGCCTCGTCGAGCGCGCGGAGATCATCCGCGAGAAGGGCACCAACCGCAGTCAGTTCTTCCGCGGGCAGGTGGACAAGTACACCTGGGTCGACGTCGGCTCGTCGTTCCTGCCGGGCGAGCTGATCGCGGCGTTCCTGTACGCGCAGTTCGAGCACGCGGACGTGATCACCGCGCAGCGGCGTGCGACCGTGCAGCGCTACCAGGACGCGCTGCAGCCGCTGCACGCGGATGGGCTGATCGAGCTGCCCGCGATTTCGCTCGCCGAGCGCGGCAACGGCCACATGTTCTATTTCCTCGCACGCGACCTCGCCGAACGCACCGAACTGCTGCAGCAGATCCGCGCGGTGGGCGTGAACGCGGTGTTCCACTACGTGCCGCTGCACAGTTCGCCGGCCGGCCAGCGCTACGGGCGCTGCGGGTCCGGCATGGCGGTGACGGACCTCGTCGCCGACCGGCTCGTCCGGCTGCCGCTGTACCACGACATGACCGAAGCCGAACAGGATCGCATCCTCGACGTGGTCTTCGATTTCTACCGCACCCGATAACGATGACGATTCCCACACCTGGCCTGGCGCACGGCGGTTCGCGCATCTTTACGCGACTCGACCACCCGTACTACATCCTCGCGCCGAATTTCCGGCAAACCTCCGGCGGGATCCGCGCGATGCACTACCTGTGCCACGTGCTGAACCTGCTCGGCCAAGAAGCGTACGTCTGCACGGCGGTCGTGCATCCCGAGCTGCGCACGCCGCCGCTGACCAACGACATCGCGCAGGCGCACGCCCGCGCGAATCGCAGCCCGATCGTCGTCTACCCGGACGTCGTCACCGGCAATCCGTTCAACGCGCGCTGCGTCGTGCGCTACCTGCTGGCCGAGCCCGGCCGCATCAACGGCGAACCGATCACCCTGCAGCCGGACGACCTCGTCTTCACGTTCGGGCCGTCGCTGGTGCCCGAAGAATGGCAGGCGGAGCTGCTGCGCATGCCGCTGGTCGACACGCGCATCTTCAACAGCGACGGTGTCGACGACGCCCGCCGCAACGGCACGGCCGTCTTCATCAATCGCCACTTGCGGCGCGGCGGCACGCTGCATCCGGTCACCGCCGAGTCGATCGAAATCTCGACCCGCGTGCCGGAACGTTCGGCGCACGAACTCGCGGCGCTGTTCCGACAGGTCGAGTGCGTGTACATGTACGAATGGTCCACCGCCGTGTTCGAAGCGCTGCTGTGCGGCTGCCCGGTCGTGTGCATCATGAACGACGCGTCGCTGTCGGAGCCGACGCGGTGGGTGATGGACGGCAAGGGCATCGCATGGGGGCTCGACGAACACGAGATCGCCCACGCAAAGGCCACCGTTCACGAAGCGCGCAGCGTCTACCTGAAGGAAGAGGAGACGTTCTGGCAGCAATTGCAGAACTTCGTCGAGCGGACCCAGGCCCACGCGGACCAGCTGGATGCGCAGGCCGTCGCGACGGGCGCCGCCGCCCAGGGACAGCCCGCGTCCGCGTCACGCTCTTGCATCGCGGTCATCACCGCCGAACCGGCCGACCACGCGCGCACCAGCCTGCGCTTCGCGCAGCCGTTCGCGCGGCTGGACCGCGAATGGGCGCTGACGTTCCCTGTCACGCCAGCCGGCATCGATCCCGACGCGCTGCAGCGCGCGAACCTGATCGTGCTGCAGGGCGACACGCCGGGCCTGCTGTCCGCCGCCACGCTGGAACACCTGTTCTCGCTCGGCAAGCCGGTCGTCCTCGACATCGACGTGCCGCTCGACACGCTGCTCGCCGACCTCCCCGGCGCGGCCGACAACGCGCGCCGCAAGGCAGGCATCCGCAGCGCCGTGCAGCGCGCGCATGCGATCGTCGTGCCGTCGGAAGCACTGGTGCGGGAGTACCGTCATGTCAACGCGTCGGTCCACGCGCTGCCGACCGGCGTCGATCTCGAGCATCTGCACCGCGCGGCGCCCGGCGTGCGCGACCACGTGAACCTCGCGGTTTCCGGCACCGGCCTCGACGGCGTGCGTCTCGAGCAGGTCCGCCACGCGCTGGCCGAGCTCCGCCGCCGGTTTCCGGGGAAGCTCCGGGTGTCGTTCGTCGGCGCGGCGCTGCCGGCCGGGTGGGACCGCGAACCCGACGTCACGCTGATCGCGGAGCCTGCCCCTTACGACAGCTACGCCGACGCGCTGAAGCGCGCGGACCTCGACATCGCGCTGGTCGCGGCGCCGGTCACGTTGCGCGACGACGCGCCGCCGCGCGCATGGCTCGAATGCTCGGCGGCCGGCGCGGCCACGGTGCTCGTCGCCACGCCGGCGCAAGGCTGCCCGGTTGTCCACGG
>NZ_JAAGPH010000138.1:0-20239 GCF_017104705.1 Burkholderia sp. Se-20373
CTTGCCGCTCGTGCCGCGCGTGCAGGGAAGGCCGGCGCATGACGACGTCGCCGCGCCGCCGCGCGTTGATCGCCGCCGGCCTCGGCGTGCTCGCCGCGCCTGCGCTCGTGCGCGCGAAGCCGCGCACAGTGCGGATTTCCAAAGGCTATGGCGTGCTGTACCTGCCGCTGCTCGTGATGGAGAAGCAGCGGCTGTTCGAGCGGCACGCGGCACGCCACGGCGTGCGCGACGTCGCGGTCGACTGGGTGCTGCTCGACGGCGGCAATTCCGTCAACGACGCGATGATGGCCGGCACGCTCGATTTCGCAGGGGCCGGCGCGCCGGGTTTCATCGAGCTGTGGGCACGGGCGCGCGGCATTCCGAACGTCGAGGTGATCGGCATCAGCGGGCTGTCGACCACGTCGCTGTCGCTGAACGCGAACCGGCCGGGCCTCGTGTCGCTGCGCGACTTCACGCTGGCCGACCGGATCGCGGTGCCGGGCATCCGCACGTCGTTGTCGGCGGTCGTGCTGCAGATGGTCGCGAGCCGGCAGCTCGGCCCGAAGCATTTCGCGCAGCTCGATTCGATCACCGTGAACCTGCCGCATCCGCAGGCGATGCAGGCGCTGATCCGCCGCGAGAACGGCGTCACCGCGCACTTCACGTCGCCGCCGTTCTCGACGCTCGAGCTGCGGCAGCCGGGTATCCACCGCGTCGTGAATTCGGTCGACGTGCTCGGCCCGCTGACGCTCGACGTCGTGTTCGCACCGAAGCGGCTCGTCGATACGGAGCCGGCGCTGGCCAGCGCGTTTCTCGGCGCGCTCGACGAGGCGAACCGCCTGATCGCGCAGGATCCGCGCGCGGCGGCCGCGCTCTATGCGGCGTCGTCGGGCGTCGGCGTGTCGCACGACGACGTGATCCAGATGCTAGCTGCGCCGGACACGCGCTTCTCGGTGCTGCCGAACCAGCTGATGGACTACGTCGAATTCCTGTACCTGGCCGGCACGATCAAGGCGAAGCCGCGGGCGTGGCACGAGATGTTCGCGCCGATGCTCGACGACTATCGATCGGGTTGATGCCGCCGCGCCCTTTCATCGAAATACCTCGTGCCCGTGCGCTTGTCGCGCGCAGCGCCGATTCAACCGCTATGCAACCGTTTCACGCAAGGAGCCTCAAGTGAACGCCACCGAAACCCTGGACCCCGCGTCCGCCGAAGAGCAGCGCATCATGTCGAAGATGGCGCGGCGCCTGCTGCCCATCCTCGTCGTGATGTTCCTGATCGCGTTCATCGACCGCCAGAACGTCGGCTTCGCGAAGCTGCAGATGGTGCACAGCCTCGGGATGACGGAGGCCGCGTTCGGGCTCGCGTCGTCGCTGTTCTTCATCGGCTACCTGCTGTTCGAGGTGCCGAGCACGCTCGCGCTGCATCGCTACGGTGCGCGCGTGTGGCTCGCGCGGATCATGCTGACGTGGGGGCTCATCACGGTGCTGATGGGCTTCACGACGTCGATGCCCGCGTTCTGCGCGCTGCGCTTCGTGCTCGGCATCGCCGAGGCCGGTTTCTATCCGGGCGTGATCTACTACCTGACGCTGTGGTTCCCGCAGAGCTACCGCGCGAAGGTGCTCGGCATCTTCACGCTCGGCAGCGCGCTCGCGAACATGCTCGGCTCGCTGGTCGGCGGCGTGCTGCTGAGCCTGAACGGCGTGTGGGGGCTCGCGGGCTGGCAGTGGGTGTTCGTGGCGACGGGCATCCCGGCGGTGATCGTCGCGGTCGTCGTGTTCCGCGTGCTGCCCGCGTCGGTGCGCGACGCGCGTTTCCTCGACGACCGCGAGAAGCAGATCGTCGAGGCCGCGCTCGAACGCGAGAAGCCCGCGCAGGCCGAGCACGGCCAGCCGTGGAAGGCGCTGCTCGATCCGCGCGTGATGCTGTTCGCGGCCACCTACATGCTGATGTCGACGTCGCTGTACGGCGTGACGTACTGGCTGCCGACGCTCGTGAAATCGTTCGGCGTGTCGAGCACCACGAACGGCTTCCTAAGCATGCTGCCGTGGGCGCTCGCCGTGTTGCTGCTGGTGTGGCTGCCGGGAAAGCTGCGCCGCGCGAAGAGCATCCTGCGCACGATCGCGATCGTCGCGGCGCTTGGCGCGCTCGGCTTCCTGCTGAGCCTCGTGCTGCCGTCGACGCCGCTGCGCTTCATCGCGCTGGTGCTCGGTGGCGCATGCATCCCGCTGCTGTATCCGTGCTTCTGGTCGATGCCGCCGCGCTACTTCACCGGTGCCCGGGCGGCGGCGAGCGTCGCGGCGATCAACTCGATCGGCAACCTCGGCGGCTTCTTCAGCCAGAACCTGATGCCGTTTGCCGGCAAGGTGACGGGCACGGCGTTCGGCCCGATGATCGTACCGATCGTGTGTCTCGCGCTGCTCGGGATCGGCGCGCTGGTCGCGTGGACGCGCTCGGAGCGGGGGATGGTGGCGGCGCGCGCGTGAGGGGGCGCGGCGTTATCGCTTCATCAACTCGTTCCCGACGAACGTGAAGTTGGCGGTCGCGTGCGTGTTCGACAGCAGGTACTTGAGCGCGTGGATGTCGGGGGCGGTCGTCGTGAAGTCGTCGCCGTCGAAGATGAAGTTCCACGTGATGATCCGGCTGGTGTCGGGATCGTCCACGTGGATCTCCTTCAGCGACGCGAGCGGATATGCGCGCTCGTGCCAGTCGAACAGGTGTCGGACATAGAGGTGATCGGGTGTGGCGATCTCGTAGCGCCGCAGGAACGGTATCGCGACGAGGAGCAGCACGGCGGTCGTGACCAGCCCCTGGCGCACTGCGCGCCACACGACCGCTCGTGACGCGCGGCCGCGCGGCTTGGCGCGGTAGTGCCGGTAGGCGGACGGTACGATCAACCACGCGGCGAACCACCACGCGATCGCGATGAACCCGAGCGGCATGTTCATGAACGGCACCGAAAACGCGCCGACGAAGCTCGTCGGAAAATCCAGGAGCCGTGCGGTCGATACGAACCCGAGCCCGATGTAGCTGCCGGCCGGATGCGGGATGAATACGGTCGTCGTCAGCGCTTGCAGTGCGAGCAGGATGGGCCAGCACAGCAGCGATACGGCCAGCCAGCCGCCTGCGACCGCGCAGAAGGCGAGTAGGTAGTTGCGGAGCGTTTTCATCTTGGTGGAGGGGGATGCGTTTGGCTGGCGCATTGGCGCGCGAGGGACGCGGGACGGTGATGGCGAAGGATTGTAGCGCCACGCCGATGCTGTCACCGGGCGTTGCGCGCGGGGATTTGAAAATGGGGCGAAAACAACTTCGTAAGCCGACCATCCAAATGGCCGACTGTTCGCAAGGAGGTCAGCGTGGTACCATGCATTACATATGTAATGCATGGAGTGTGCAATGAAAACAGCCACGATGCCTGCACTGCGGGTCGATCCGAAATTGCGCGAAGAGGCGGAGTCTGTCCTGGCGGAAAACGAGACGCTGTCCGCGTTCATGGAGTCGGCGTTGCGCGATGGCATTGCGCGTCGACGCCTGCAGCACGAGTTTGTCGCACGCGGTCTGGCGTCTCGCGACGAGGCGCGGCGTACCGGCGAATATGTCGATGCGGCGGAGGTGCAGAGCGAACTCGAGAGCATGCTGAACGCCGCTCGCGCAGCGAAGGCGGCTGATTGAGCTACCCGGTTCGCTATACGCGCGCGGCACGTGAAGATCTGGTGCGGTTGTATCGATATCTGCTCGAACGCGATGTAGATGCCGCTGCGCGGGCGCTGGAGGCGATCGAACGGGGCGTCGCCATGCTGAGACTGTTCCCATTCACGTGTCGCAAAATCGACGAGGGCAATCCGTTTCTGCGGGAACTGATCGTGTCCTTTGGCACGTCAGGCTATGTCCTGCTGTTCGAGATCGAAAGTGCGGAGCAGGTCACGATCCTCGCTGTCCGTCATCAACGTGAAGACGACTACCACTGACCGGCCAGCGGCGGGGCATCATCGCGGCACCCGTCCGCACCACCGCCTTCACTGAGTCTCTACCCGCGCGGCGCCCCAACCCCACCATGCGCGACCCTCACCTGCGCAGGCGCCAGCGGAATCTCCACCTCGACCGTTGTCCCTTCGCCGAGCGTCGTCGCGATCCGCAGCGTGCCGCCGACGAGATACGCGCGCTCGCGTAACCCCACCAGCCCGAACGATCCCGACTTGCGCGGCACGCCGGGATCGAACCCCGCGCCGTCGTCGCGAATCGTCAGCTCGATCGCATGGTTCGCATGCACGAGTTCGACGTTCGCATGCGACGCGGCCGCGTGCCGCGCGACGTTCGCGAGCGCTTCCTGCGCGATGCGGAACACCGCCGTCGCGTAAGGCTCGTCGAGCTGCAGCTCGGGCGGCTCGACATGCAGCGTGCACTCGATGCCGTGCCGGTGCCGGAAGTCCTCCACGAGCCACTGCATCGCCGCGGCGAAGCCGAGATCGTCGAGCATCAGCGGGCGCAGGTCCGATGCGATGCGGCGCGTCGCGGCCACCGCGCCGCGCGCCAGCGCGTGCATCGCCGCGATCTTGCGCGCCAGATGCGCATCGTCCTGCGGCACGCGGTCGAGGAGCCATTCGAGATCGTTCTTCAGCGTCGCGAGCGTCTGCGCGAGCTCGTCGTGCAGCTCGCGTGCGATGCGGCGCTGCTCGGCTTCGCGTGCGCTCGCGCTGATCGCGGCAATCTCGCGCAGCTCCTCGCGCGACGCCTGCAGCGCCCGCTCGGCCCGCACGCGGTCCTCGACTTCGCGCCGCAGGTCGCGGTTCGACGCGCTCAGTTGCGCGGTGCGCGCGGCGACGCGTTGTTCGAGCCGTTCGTTCGCGTCGTTCAGCTGCGCGCTCTTCTGCACGACGAGCAGATGCTGGTAGCGCGCGCCGGCCAGCGCGCGCACCGTCTGCGCATGCAGCCGGCCGTTCTCGAACAGCATCGCGAACAGCACGACGCCGGACGCGACGAGGCCGTACGCGCGTCCCGCGTAGAAGCCGAGGTCGTAGCGCCCGTGATTCAGCATCGACGACAGCGCGATGTCGAACAGCCACGCGACGAGCACCGTCATCACCCACAGGTCGAGCACGGAATGGCGCCGCCGCCGCTGCCACATCAGCATCAGCGCGACCAGGTTCAGCCCCCAGACGATGGTGATCGCGTTCGTCATCGTCGCGGCCATCCGGTTGCCGTTCATGATGCGCGGCAGCAGGTCGTGGCCGGCCGTCGTGAGCAGCGCGAGCGCGACCGTCGCGCCGATCGCGGCCGCGATGCACAGCCCGACGGGAATCGCCGCGCGGCGCTGCGGGGCCGGGATCGGCCCCGGCGCACGCGGCTTCGCGCGCAGCAGCGCGTACGCGGCGACCGCCAGCGGAAAGCCGCCGTGCCAGAACAGGTACAGCCAGGCGGTGGTCTGGTCGCCGCCGCCGAGCAGGCCGGTCGGTGCGAACAGCCCGGGAAAGGTCAGCATGTGGGTGCCGGCCATGAAACCCGTGAACAGGTAGCCGCCCGCGAGCACGAGCAGCGGCCGCTGGCGCAGGATCGCGTACTGGCCGAGCAGCAGGCCGGCCGTCACCATGTCGTTGACGACGATCGCCGACTGGTACACGGGAATGAACGCCCAGCCCGGCGCAAGCGGCCTGCCCGCAAACGGTGCAAGCGCGGCGAAGATCACGGCGGAGATGAGTACGGTCGCCAGCGCGAGCCGCCGTTCGCGCCGGCCCGGCGGCAGCGACGACATGAACAGGTGCGACGCGTCCGGGTCGTCGTCGTCCGCGGGCGAGGGCGAGGGCGGGGCGCGGAAGGCGGCGGTCATGCGTCGCCGCCCGGGTCGAGTTCGTGGCGCACCGCGTAGCGGACCAGCGCGGCTTCGTGCGGCAGTTCCATCTTCTCGAGGATCCGGGTCTTGTAGGTGCTGACCGTCTTTGCGCTGAGCGCGAGTTCGGTCGCGATCTGCGTGACGGTCTGGCCCGCGACGATGCGGCGCATCACGTCGAACTCGCGCGCGGACAGCCGTTCGTGCGGCAGTGTCGCGGCCGGGGTGCGCAGCGTGAGCGCGAGGCTCTCGGCCGCCGACGGGCTCACGTAGACGCCACCTGCGGCCACCTTGCCGACCGCCTCGACGAGCTCGGCGGTCGCGCTGTCCTTCGTCAGGTAGCCGGTCGCGCCGGCCTTGAACGCGCGCGCCGCGTACTGCGCCTCCGCATGCATCGTCAGCACCAGCGTGCGCAGCGACGGCGCGTGGCGTTTCACCAGCCGGATCAGCTCGATGCCGGTCGGCGCGGGCATCGACAGGTCGAGCAGCAGCACGTCGGCGGCGCCGCGCTCGACCAGCGCAAGCGTGGCCGAGCCGTCGCTTGCCTCGCCGACGATTTCGAAACCGCCGGCCGTTTCCAGGATGTAACGCAGTCCGTCCCGCATGACTGCGTGATCGTCAGCCAGAATTACCCTGATCATCTAGCGATCCTCTTCGGGATGACGCCGCGCACTGTTGTCCGGTGTTCGCCGCGGCTGTTCTTCTGATCAATATATTCCGCCGAATCCGAAAACGATACACATCCGGGAAATTTTCGAGATAGCCGAACGTGGAATGTGTACTGAAACGAAACAATCCCAGGGAGAAAGTACGCATCGGAGCAGGCAGGAATCAGGGTATTCCCTGGTTATTATTGAGACGGTGAAGAGGCGGCGCGGCACGTTGCGAACCACCCCGCGAACCCTCCCGATTCGGGACTAAACTGGTGCCCGATGCCACTACCACTCCCCGAGGAGCCCCGCGATGATCGATCTTGCCGATATCCTGCCGTCCGCACTGCCCGCTGCCGTTGCATGGGCGGAAGCCGAGGCGGCGCGCGGGATCGCGCAGGGGGCGCCGCTGACGCCCGGGCAGGCCGACGACGCGCGCACGGTGGGCGTCGCACAGCCGGAGCGGATCCGCGTGGTGATCGTCGACCGCATGCCGTTCCCCGAGGTGCCGTCGCTGGCCGCGATCGCCCGCGACACGGGGCTCCTGGCGCCGGGGACGATCGGGCTCACGCTCGGCCATGCGGTGTACGTGCTGCGCGGGCAGGACACGCGCCGCCTGCTGACCCACGAATTCCGCCACGTGCATCAGTACGAGGCTGCCGGCTCGATCGGCGCGTTTCTCGCGCGCTATCTGCAGGAGATCGCGACGGTCGGCTACCACGACGCGCCGCTCGAGGCCGACGCGCGGCAGCACGAGTTCGATTGACCCGCCCCGCCGGCGCGACCGCGCGCACCGCCCGATGAACCTTCACGCTGCCACCACCGGCCCGGTGTTCGCACGCCGGGGCGCTCCGCCGAGGCGCGTGCGATGAGCGGCACGATCCACGCGTGGATCGGCGCGATCGGCGCACATCCGCTGCTCGTGCTCGCGATCGTGTTCATGGCGGCCTGCGCCGAGGCGATCGCGCTGATCGGCACGGTCGTGCCGGCCGGCGCCGTGATGTTCGCGGCCGGTGCGCTGATCGGCGCGGGCGCGCTCGACGCCTGGACGACCATCGGTGTCGCGGCCGCCGGCGCCGTGATCGGCGACGGGATCAGCTATGAACTCGGGCGGCATTATCGCGGCGTGATCCGCAACGCCTGGGCGCGCTTCGGCTACGCGGCCGCCTTCGCGCGCGGCGAGGAGTTCGTGCTGCGCCATGGCATGAAGAGCATCGTGCTCGCGCGTTTTCTTGCGCCGGTGCGCGCGGTCGTGCCGGTCGTGGTCGGCTGCGCGACGCTGCCGCGCCGGTCGTTCTATCCGGTCAACGTCGTCTCGGCGCTCATCTGGGCGCCCGTGCACGTCGCGCCGGGCATCCTGTTCGGCGCGTCGGCCGCGCTGGCCGCGGCGATCAGCGTGCGGGTCGCCGTGATCCTGCTGGTCGTCGCGGCGCTCGTCGCGCTCGTGTGGATCGGCGTGCGGGTCGCGTTGCGGCGCGGCTGGCCGCTGTTGCGCCGTGCGCTCGTCGAAGGCGTGCACGCGTGCGCGCGCCGCTGGCCGCGGTTCGGTGCGCGGCTGCACGACGCGATCGCTTACGTGCGCGGCCTGCCCGGCGCGGTGCCCGTGCTCGCGCTGCTGTTCATCGGCTGCGTGTGGCTGTTCGCGGGCCTCGTGCAGGATGTCGTCGCGAACGATCCGCTGATGCACGCGGACATCGCGCTGTATGCGTTCCTGCAGAACCTGCGCACGCCGCCGGTGGACGCCACGATGCGCGCGCTTGCCGTGCTGCACGGGCACGATACGGGGCTGATCGTCGCGGCCGCGTTTCTCGTCTGGCTGATGATCCATCGCTGCTGGCTGACGGCCGTGTGGTGGCTCGCGACGGTTGGCGTCGCCGTCGTGCTCGGGCCGGTGTTCGGCGCGGGCCTACCCGGCGCGACGCCCGCGAGCCTGCCGCCCGGTGCGCCGCACGTGCCGCTGCCCGATGCCGAAGCAGCATTCGCGATTCTCGCGAGCAGCGGCCTCGGCTGGGTGCTCGCGCGCGACCGGCCCGCGCGGTGGCGGATTCCGGTCGTGACGGCGGTGGTGTTGTGGATCGTGCTCGGCGGCTTCGCGCGGCTGTATGTGGGCGACACGTGGCTGTCGGGCCTGCTGGGCGGCTGGAGTCTCGGGCTCGCCTGGTTCGCGTTGCTGGCCGGCGCTTATGCGTACTGGCGCGTGCGCGAGCACGTGCAGCCGAGGGGCGCGCTCGTCGCGGTGACGGTGGTGCTCGCGACGGCCGGTGTATGGACGGTTCCCGCGCAATGGCAGCTCGACCGCGCGGCGCGCCCGCATGTCGGCGACGTGGTCGCGATGACCGTCGACCAGTGGCTGCGCGGCGGGTGGCAGCGCGTGCCGGTGCGGCGCACCGAGATCGGCGGCGACCGCGAGGAATATCTGCCGCTGCAATGGAGCGCGACGTCGGATACGCTCGACCGGCATCTCGCGCAGGCGGGCTGGCAGCGCGCGACGCCGTGGTCGCCGGCCACCGCGCTGCGCTGGCTGCTGCCGCAGGCGCCGGCCGATGCGCTGCCGGTGCTGCCGCGCTACACGCACGGGGAAAGCACGCGCCGCGTGTTCGTGCGCGTCGATCCGGGGCAGCCGGCCAGCCGCCTCGTGCTGCGGCTGTGGCGTTATCCGTACGTGCTGCAGGACGCGCTCGGCATGCGGCCGCTTTGGTACGGCGCGCTGTATCGCGAGACGCTGCACCGGCCGGCGCGACTGATGACGATCGTGCGCACGACGACGATCGACGATGCGGCGACGATCGCGAAGGCGCTGTCGGTCGAGCCGGCGATCGAGCATCCGCCGGCGGGGATGACGAACGCGCCGACGGAGATGCTGCTGGTGTGGATGGTTCGGCCGTGAGCGGGCGGTGTGCCGCTTACGCGTGCGCCGGCTGTGCAGGGACGACGGACAGGCGCAGGCCGACGGTCTTGAGCACCGCGAGCAGGGTTTTCAGTGTCGGGTTGCCGTTTGGCGAGAGCGTGCGATACAGCGATTCGCGGCTGATGCCGGCTTCGGCCGCGACGGCGCCGAGCCCGCCGTACGCTTCCGCGACCGTACGCAGCGCGAGCAGGCCGGCCGCGCGGTTGTCGGGATCGTCGAGCGACTCCATCGCGACGCGCAGATAGGCCACCGCGAGTTCGCGGTCGGCGCCGAGTTCGGCGACTTCCGCGTCGTGGTGCGATACCGCAGATTTGACCCGCTTCATGCTTACCTCCTGTCCAGTTCGACCTTGGTCGCAATTGTAGCTTATAAGTTACAAGGCGAGGGGAAAGGAGGAAGTGTGTGAGCTGCGGACCTGCCGGTGCCGGCGCGTCGCGCCTCGCGAGCCGGCAGGCCTCCTGACATTACTGCTTCGCCGACGCGGCCGTCGCGACCTTGTCGAGCGCAGCCGGGATGTACGTGTCGAGCTGCGTGGTCACCGATTCGTAGAAATCGATCGGCTTGCCCCACGCGTCGGGCACGTCGACGTGCTTCCCGGACGCATACTCGGCGAGCGTGAACACCTTGCCGGCGGCCGACGGATAGAGCGCGAGCACCTTCTCCTTGTGTTTGTCGGTCATCGTCAGGATCACGTCGGAGTGCTTGATGTCGTTGGCGTTCAACTGCACCGAACGGTGCGCGGACGTGTCGATGCCACGGCGCTTCATCAGGATCACGCCGTTTTCCTCGGGCTTTTCGTCATACGGATCTTCGTCGACCGCACGTGAAATCACCGCGATGTGCGCGTGGCGCTGCGCGATCAACTGGCCGGCGATCGCTTCGGCCATCACGCTGCGCCCGGTGTTGCCGGTGTCGACGAACGCCACCTTCTTCGGCTCGTCGGCGAACGCCGACGTCGCGCACTGGATGCTGACGCAACAGAGCAGTGCCAGCGTGTTGAGGGTGTGCCTTCTTTTCATGATGTCTCCGCGAGGGTGGGGAACCCCGGCGGCGCGCCGGGGCTTGCGGAAGATCATGACGGCCGCCTGCGACGGAAAAAAATAAACGGCCGGTTTTTGCAAGACGACGTCGCTTCGTGGCAAGCGGGTTCGCTGACGGCGCATGCATCGCGCACCCGATCGGGGCGGCCGCGAACCACGGCCCCGATCGCGGCGCGTGACTGCTTCGTCGTCACGCCGTCGTCGCCACCCGTTCCGCCGCAAACCCCGCCAGCGTCCGCAACGCATCCCGCGCCGACCGCAGGTAAAACGCCTGCAGATGAAACACATGCCAGCGCGCCGCATGAACCTCCAGCCGGCACGGCACGCCGCAGGCCCGCGCATGACGGGCCAGCCGCTGCGCATCCGACAGCAGCACCTCCTGGTCGCCGGCCTGGACGAGCATCGGCGGCAGGCCGCGCAGGTCGGTGTCGAGCGGCCCGCGCGCCGCCACCGAACCGGCGCCGTGATACCAGCACAGCCCTTGTTCGAGCCAGCCGCGACGGATCATCGGATCGTCATGACGGCGCGAAGCCAGCGTCTCGCCGCCGAGCGCGGGATCGGTCACCGGCGAGATCAGCAGCAGCGCGGCGGCGGCCGGTTCGCCGCGCTCGCGTAGCGCGATGGCCAGTGCCAGCGCCAGCGCGCCGCCGGCCGAATCGCCGGCGATCACGATCCGGCGCGGCGCATGGCCCTGCGCACGCATCGCGTCGTAGACCGCCAACGCATCGTCGAGCGCGGCCGGGCTCGGATGCTCGGGGGCCAGCCGGTAATCGGGCACCCACACCGGCAGGGCGGCCTCGTTCGCGAGCCGCGTCGTCACGCCGCGATGCGTGTGCGGCCCGCCGAGGCAGAATGCGCCGCCGTGCAGATAGAGGATTGCGCCGCCCGTGTCACCGCGTTTCGGCGCGACCACTTCAACCGGCACGCGATGCGCGGACGTGCGGTAGCGCAGCGTGCCGCTCGTGCCCGGCATCAGCGGCGACAGCAGTGCGACCACGCATCGCTGCATGCGCGCGCCGAACGGCGGCCCGATCAGCGGCCGGAACGCGACGCGCAGGAAGCCGCGCAGCGATGCGGCGGTGAGTGCCTCCAGCCGGCCGGCGGGCGGCGCGACCACCACGTCGCGCGCCGCTGCGGCCGACTCCGGCAGCGGATGCGTGAAGCGGTAGGCGGACATCCCGGTGAAGCGCGTGATCCACCGGTAGGTCAGCGTGAAGCCCGGCCAGTTCGTGCTGTTGTGACCCGACGCATCGACGTACCAGCTCTTGCAGCTGTTCCACACCGAGCCTTCGAGCCGCTGCTGCACATGCACGTTGAAGCGCCGGTAGCGGCGCGCATCGACGTCGATCTCGCGCGCACCGTCGCGCCGCATCGTGCGCAGGCAGCGCATCACGTGCGCGATCTGGCTTTCGAGCATATAGACGATCGAGTTGTGGCCGAGGTTGGTGTTCGGGCCGTACAGCATGAAGAAGTTCGGAAAGCCGGGCACGGTGAGCCCGAGATACGCCTGCGCACCACGCCGCCATGCATCGTTCAGGTCGAGCCCGTCGCGGCCCGTGATGCGCATCGGCGACAGGAACGCGGTCGCCGCGAACCCGGTGCCGTAGATGATCGCATCGACCGGATGGTGCACGCCGTCGACGGTCTCGATGCCGTCCTCCGTCACGCGCCGGATCCGCTGCGTGACGAGCTCGACGTTGTCGCGGCTCATCGCGGCAAGGTAGTCGCTCGACAGCAGGATGCGCTTGCAGCCGATCGGGTAGTCGGGCGTGAGCCGCGCACGCAGCGCGGGGTCCGGCACGTCGCGTGCAAGCAGTGTGTGGAACGGCCGGCCGACCGCGACCTTCATCAGCTTGTGCAGACGCGTGAACGCGATCGCGCGCGATTCGTAACGCAGGTAGATCGATGCGCGATGCAGCTTCATCGCCCACGGCAACCGGCGGAACAGCGCCTTCTCCCACGGGCGGTACGCGCGGTCGGGGCGCGGCATCACATAGGCCGGCGAACGCTGGAATACGACCAGCTGCTTCACGTCGCCCGCGATCGCCGGGACGAACTGGATCGCCGACGCGCCGGTGCCGACGACCGCCACGCGTTTGCCGGCGAGCGAATAGTCGTGATCCCAGTGCGCGGAGTGGAACGCGCGGCCGCGAAACGTGTCGATGCCGGGCAGGTCGGGCATCGCGGGGCGGCTGAGCTGCCCGGTGCCGCTGACGAGCACGGCGGCGCTGAGCGTCGTGCCGTCGGCGAGTGTGACGCGCCACAGCGCGGCGGTTTCGTCGTAGCGGGCGTGCGCGACTTCGGCGCCGAAACGCAGGTAGCGTGCGAGGCCGTACTTGCGCGCGCAATGCTGCAGGTACGCATGGATTTCGGGCTGCGGCGCGAACACGCGCGACCACGCCGGATTGGGCTCGAACGAGAACGAGTACAGGTGCGAGGGCACGTCGCAGGCGGCGCCCGGGTAGCGGTTGTCGCGCCACACGCCGCCGACGTCGTGCGAGCGTTCGACGATCGCGAAATCGCGGATGCCGGCACGTTGCAGCGCGATCGCCATGCCGATGCCGGCGAAGCCGGCGCCGATGATGATCGCCGCGAGCGGTGCGGCGGGTTCGGCGGTGCGAGCGGTATCAGGCGACAACATGGCGGGCTTCCTCGGGCTGGATGGCACCGTGCGCGGTACACGCGGCAGGAACTGTGTCGAGATCCGTCGTCATCCTGACGGTTTCGCGTTGCGGTTGTGCGGACGTGCGGCACACGCCGCGAATCAGGTCGACGGCCTTCTCGGCGATCATGATCGTCGGCGCGTTGGTATTGCCGCCGATGAGTGTCGGCATCACCGACGCATCGACGATGCGCAGCCCCTGCAGGCCGCGCACGCGCAGTTGCGGATCGACGACGGCGAGCGCGTCGTGCCCCATCCGGCACGTGCCGACCGGGTGATACACGGTGTCGGTGCGGCGCCGCAGCACGTCGCGGATTTCGTCGTCAGTGTCGACGTTCGCGGTGAACAGGTCGCGCGTGGTCCAGCCGGCGAGTGCCGGCGCTTCCATCAGCCGTCGTGTGAGGCGAAAGCCCGCGACCATGTCGTCGAGATCGCGCGGATCGTCGAAGAACGCGGGATCGATGCGCGGCGCCGCGAGCGGATCGGCGCTGTTCAGCGTGACCGAGCCGCGGCTGCGCGGCCGCAGCAGGCACACGTGGCACGACAGCCCGTGACCGGCGTGCAGCTTGCGCGCGTGATCGTCGACGAGCGCGACGACGAAGTGAAGCTGGATGTCCGGCGCGTCGAGCTCGGCGCGCGTCTTCAGGAAGCCGCCGCCTTCCGCGAAATTCGACGTCAGCATCCCGCGCCGTTCGCGGCGAAAGCGCGCCAGCTCGCGCAGCATGCGCAGGCCGCCGCCCACGGACACGCCCATCGTGTCGACGCTGCGCGTGCGGTAGCCGAAGATGAAGTCCGGATGATCCTGCAGGTTGCGGCCGACGCCGGGCAGGTCGGCGTGCACGGCGATGCCCTGTTGCTGGAGTTCGCGGCCCGGGCCGACGCCCGACAGCATCAGCAACTGCGGCGTTTGCAGCGCGCCGGCCGCTAGCACGACTTCACGCCGCGCGCGCAGCGTGCGGACCTCGCCATGCTGCCGCACCTCGACGCCGATCGCGCGCGTGCCGTCGAACAGGATGCGCAGCACCTGCGCGTGCGTCTCGACCGTCAGGTTGTCGCGGCGGCCGACGTGCGGCAGCAGGTATGCGCGCGCGGCGCTCCACCGTTCGCCGTGCTTCTGCGTGACCTGATAGAGGCCGATGCCTTCCTGCTGCGCGCCGTTGAAATCGTCGGTGAGCGGCAGGCCGGCCTGCCGCGCGGCTTCGAGGTAGCGCGCATGGAACGGGTTGCCGGTGCGCAGGTCGCTCACCCACAGCGGGCCGTCGCGGCCGTGCCACGCATCGTCGAAGCGCTCGTTGTGCTCGCTCAGGCGGAAGTACGGCAGCACGTCGTCGTAGCGCCAGCCTTCGTTGCCGAGCGCGGCCCAGCCGTCGTAGTCGACGCGATGACCGCGGATATAGACCATCGCGTTGATCGCCGACGACCCGCCCAGCACCTTGCCGCGCGGCTGGTAGCCGATGCGCCCGCCGAGGCCCGGCTGCGGCACCGTGTCGAAGGCCCAGTTGTTGATGCGGGTCGGCATCATCGCGACCGCGCCGGTCGGCACGTTGACGAGCGTGCCGTCGCCGCGGCCGCCGGCCTCGAGCACGCAGACGGTCACGGCCGGGTCCTCGGTCAGCCGCCCGGCGACGACGCTGCCGCCCGAACCGCCGCCCACGACGATGTAGTCGAAAGTCTTGCTCATGGATTCGTCCTCTGATGGTCGATGGATCAAGCGGGGCGCGGCAGCGTGCACGGGCGGCCGGCTTGCGGCGGGCGGGACGCGAGCGGCGGGGCGGGGGCGCGTGCGGCAAATTCGTCGCGCCTGCATGCGAAGCGGGCTGCGGGATCGGTCGGGCGACTCGGTCGCATGGTGTCTCCTCCGGAGGGCGGTGGCGTCGTTCGGACGACGACTGGATGACGCCGATGGTGCTGGCCGCATGGGAAAACACCAATGCTGCTTCGGGACAATTGTTTTAGTATTTGGGCCAAATCGGCGCTTCGAGGGTTTCTCCGCATGAGTTTCTGGGATTTCACCCGGAGTCCGGCCAGCGCCCGGCTGCTGGTCGATTTTGGCGACGAACGCGGCGTGCCGCACACGACGCTGCTGGCCGGCACGGGCCTCGCGGACGCGCAGCTCGACGATCCGAAGGTCGAGGTGACGGCCGCGCAGGAACTGCGGCTGACCGGCAACCTACTGCGCGCGCTCGAGCGCGCGCCGGGCCTCGGGTTCGAGGTCGGCCAGCGCTATCACTTCTCCGCGTACGGGGTGTGGGGCTACGGGCTGATCGCGAGCGCGACCGCACGCGACGCGCTCGCGCTGGCGCTGCGCTTCCTGCCGCTCACCTACGCGTTCACGGTGATCACGTACCGCGAGGAAGGCGGCACGTGCGTGCTCAATTTCGGCGCGCCGGAACTCGATGGCGCGCTGAGCCGGTTTCTCGTCGAGCGCGACATGACGGCCGCGGCCGTGCTGCTGCAGGAAATCGGCGACGACACATTCGCGTTGTCGCGCTTCACGGTGCAGGCAGCGCGCACGCCGGCCATGCCGGTGCCGCGCATCGCCGGCATCGAGCCCGTGTTCTCGGCGCGTGCGAACAGCCTCGCTTTCGACCGCGCGTTTCTCGACCGGCTGCTGCCGCACGCGAATCCGCTGACGGTGTCGATGTGCGAGCAGATGTGCGGCCAGTTGCTCGAAGCGCGGCGTGCGCGCGTGGGCACGTCGGAGATGGTGCGCCAGTACCTGAGCGCGACACCCGGCCCCGCGCCGTTCTCGCTCGAGGACATGGCGCGGCTGATGAACACGAGCCCGCGCACGCTCAAGCGCCGGCTGCAGGAGGAGGGCACGACGTTCCGCGCACTGCTTGCGCAGGCGCGTGGCGCGATGGCCGAGACGCTGCTCGGCGACGCGCGCCTGTCGCTCGCGGAAGTCGCGGAGCGGCTCGGCTTCAGCGACCTGTCGAGTTTCTCGCAGGCGTTCAAGCGCTGGTACGGCATGCCGCCGGGCGCGTATCGCAGCGCGGCGCAGCGGGACGGCAGCCGTTCCTGAATCACGGTACGATCGCCGGCATGCCTGCCGACATTCCCATCACGAGAGACTCCGCATGATCACGATTCGCCCGATGACCGACGACGATTTCCCGCGCTTCTGGCCGACTTATCGCGCGATCGTCGCCGCTCAGGAAACCTATGCATTCGATGCGGCGCCGACACAGGAAGCGGCGCGCGCACTGTGGATCGATGCGCCGCTGTGCACGTGGATCGCCGAAGAGGACGGCGTGGTCCTGGGCTCGTACTACCTGAAGGCGAACGCGGGCGGCCCCGGCAATCACGTGAGCAACTGCGGCTACATGGTGAGCGAGGCCGCGCGCGGCCGCGGCGTCGCGCGCCTGATGTGCGAGCATTCGCAGCAGGTCGCACGCGAGCGCGGTTTCCTCGCGATGCAGTTCAACTCGGTGGTGTCGACCAACGAAGTGGCGGTCGCGCTGTGGCAGAAGCTGGGGTTTGAAATCGTCGGCCGGCTGCCGCGTGCGTATCGCCACGCGCGGCTCGGCTTCGTCGACAGCCTCGTGATGTTCAAGTGGCTCGGCGACCCGGCGGCCGCCGAAGCCTGAGCACGCAGCCGCTTCGTCAGACGGCGAACGCGCCGTCGAACACGATCCGGTCGTCGAGCGCGAGCGTGCCGCGCGCGAAGATCAGGTCGAGATGGTGGCTGCCGTTTTCGCCGCCGCCGAGCCCGAGGTGCAGGCCCGGATGGCGTTCCTCGAACCCCGCGTTGCGGCCGTACAGCCCGCGAATCCCGAGGTTCGTGCCGATGCCGAATTCCTCGATCCGCCGGTGATTCGGATGCCGGTCGAGATAGGTCGAGAAGTCGCGCCGGAAACCTTCGTTGTCCGTGTCGAACCCGACGATCGTACTGTTCTCGACGCGCAGCGTGGCCAGCTGCTCGGCCACCTTGTACTTGATCGCGAACGGCACGGTGCCGAGAAACGTGCCGCTGAAGACGACCGAGCCGTTGAGATCGGTGACGTGCGTCGCGATCTCGCCGGGCACGACGTCGAGGTTGCCCATGCCGTCCACGCTCGTCCATTTCTGGTCCGGCGCGAGCGAGCCCGTCAGCGTGTTGCCGGCTTCGTCGATGAAGCGGATCTGCGATGCGCATGCGGCCGCGTCGATCAGCCGGCCGTTGCGTGCCGCGATGTCGTCGAGCGATTCGGCGAATGCCTCGTCGAGATGCGGGCCGTAATCCTTGAACAGCACCGACTTGCTCCAGTGCTCGACGATCGCGGGGCGGATCGCGGCGAGGAACGGCGGCCCGCTCGGCGACGGCGTCGGCAGGCACGACGAGTCGTACAGCAGCACGAACAGATCGGCGCGATCGAGCGCGGCGGCGATATCGGCGGGTGGGGTGCTTTCGAGGCAGAGGGTGGTCGCGTCGAGCGAATCGGGCAGGGCGGAAAACGCGCGCAATGCGATGTCGCGGTTGCGGGTGTCATGGCCGACCAGCAGTTGTCCCGACTCGCCGCGCGCCAGCTTGTCGCGCAGCGCGGGGTGGAAGCCCAGCGCGCGATGCAGGTTCAGCATGCATGTCTCCGGAAGCGGCGGAAGGGCCGAGGCCCTTCCGCGAGAACGGGTGGCCCGCTCAGACCGGCCAGAGCGCGGTGCCGAACGGCACCACGGCGTCCTCGACCATCATGTCGACGGCCTCGGGGTGCGTGTCTTCCTGCATCCAGTCAAGCAATTCGATCTGCTGGGTGTCCTGCATGTCAATTCTCCTGTGGTGAACATGAGTGATTCAACATGAAAGCGCGGCTAAAAAGTTGCCACTCCTCATCACGCATTTCGTGAATGCGCGGCGAGTGGCGTTGATATTAGTCTGATGAATTTACGAATGCAATGCGTTGCAAGGTTTTTAGCCGAGGCGTGCTAAACACGGGGGATTGGCGGGGCGCGTGACGTAAAACACGGATAAAGAGAATGGCGGATTCGACGTCATTTTTTCAATGACCGGAATCCTAGGAATTGCATTGCCTTCGGCGCTTTTTCATCGGGAATTCAATCGACGCGATCGTCGTGATCGATGGCGTTCGCCGCGACCGTGCCTGCGCGCGAACGTGCCGTCGGTCATCGACGGCGCATCAGCGGCCCGCTGCCCGTGTCAACCGAGCAGCGCCTTGCCGAGCGGCTTGGCCGGCTCGGACCGCAGCACCAGTGACGTCGTGACCGCGCCGAAGCGGGCAATCGTATCGATGATGGTTTCCAGTTGTCCCGGTGTCGGCACCAGGACCTTCAGCAGGAAGCAATCCTCGCCGGTCATCCGGTGGACCTCGATGACGTGCGGCATCTCCGCGAACGCGCGCAGCGCGGGCTTGATGTGTTCGTGCGTGGTCTTCAACCGGATGATGGCCATCATCCCCAGCCCCAGCGCGGCCGGGTCGATCCGTGCACCGTAGCCCGCGATGATGCCGCGCTCTTCCAGCCGCTTGACGCGCTCCGACGTAGCCGGCTGCGACAGGCCGATACGGCGCCCCACTTCTGACAGCGGCATCCGCGCATTTTCCTGCAGCGCCTCGAGGATCGACAGATCCAGGCGATCGAGCTCTCCGTTCGACATGTCCGCTTTCCCGCTCCGTTAATTCATCGGCATATTGTCTCAATATCCGATGATTTGCCATTCCCGGCCGGTTTCGGGCAGGCCAGACTGCGAGCTCGTTTATTCATGGAGACGGAGATGGACCAGACGATCGTGATCGTGCCGGGGATCGGCAACTCGGGACCGGATCATTGGCAGAGCCACTGGGAGGCCGCGCTGCCGGGCGCCGTGCGCATGGCGCCTGCGTCATGGGATGCGCCGGACCTGCGCGACTGGATGGCGGCGCTCGATCAAGCCGTTGCGCAAGCCGCGACGCCGCCGGTGCTGATCTGTCATTCGCTGGGGTGCCTGCTGTTCGCGCACTGGCGGGCGGCGTCGACGCGCGTCGTGCGCGGTGCGTGGCTCGTGGCGGTGCCGGACCCGGGCGGCCCGCGTTTTCCGGCTGCGGCCCGTGCGTTCGCGCATGTGCCGCAGGGCGATTTCGGCGGCTTGCCGGTGCTGGCGATCGCCAGTTCGGATGACGGATACGACCCGGCCGGGCGCGGCATGGCATGGGCACGCGAGCGCGGTGCGACGCCGTTGCTGCTCGGCCCGCGCGGCCATCTGAATACGGAAGCGGGACTGGCGGAATGGCCCGAGGGACGCGCGTTGTTCACGGCCTTCATGGCGGGATTGCGGGGGTAGCACGGGCGGGCGGCCGACGTGCTCTCGCGATGGCTGGCGGCGGGCGATGCATGGACGATCCGGCTGCCGCGGCCGGGTTCCTGCCGCCAACGCATGCCGGCCCGCGACGGCTCAAGTATGATCGTTCGACAATATCGGAAGCCTCGACAGTCGGGATTGGCGCGTGTGGAACACCGGTTCCGCCGTCATGACTTGCCGTGGCTTCGAACGACCAAGGAGACATGCGATGCGCGCAGCGCCGCAACCGGAGCAGGCCGGCCCGTCGCGGCCGGACACTGGCGCGACCAGCCCCTTCCCGGAACGTGACCCCGATCGCATTGCCGCGTGGCGGCTCGCGATCTGCCTGTCGTTCGGCAGCGCGATCGCGCTCGGCCTCGCGCGCTTTTCGTATGCGCTGCTGCTGCCGCCGATGAAGGCCGATCTCGGCTGGACGTTCGCGCAGGCCGGCGCGCTGAACACGGCGAACGCGGCCGGCTATCTGGTCGGCGCGCTCGCGTTTCCGTTGCTGTCGCGGCGCTGGAGAGCCGGCTCGCTGCTGGCGGCCGGATGCGTGCTGACCGCGCTGTTGATGGCGGCATGTGGGCTCACGTCCGGCATGCATGCGCTGCTCGTGCAGCGGCTCGCGACCGGCGTCGGCAGCGCGCTGATCTTCATCAGCGGCGGCGTGCTGGCCGCGCGGCTCGCATCGGCGTCGCCCCGCGATGCGGGGCTGCTGCTCGGTCTTTACTACGGCGGCACCGGGTGGGGCATCGTCGCATCGTCACTGCTCGTGCCGGCGACGCTCTCACACGGCGACCATGGCTGGCAGCCCGCGTGGTTCGCGCTCGCGTTCGCGTGCGTGCTGTTCTCGGCGGTGGCCGTGTCGGCCGCGCGCCGCATCGAGCGCGTGCACGCGGCACCGACCGCGCCGCGCGGCGGTGCG
>NZ_JAAGPH010000139.1:0-19918 GCF_017104705.1 Burkholderia sp. Se-20373
CTGGCCGCGGTCGGCACGACCGGCTGCGGCAGCGCGGTGAAGCCGGCCGCGACGGCAGCGGGCTTGTTCGCGTCGCCGATCACCGGCGCGTTCACGGGTTCGGTCGCCGACGCCGCGGCAGCCACGGCCGCGGCCTCGTTCTGCGGGTTCTGGCGGTCGACGAGGTAGAAGTCGAGCACGCGGCGCGCGATCGGGCCGGCGGCCTGCGCGCCCCAGCCACCGTTCTCGACGACCAGTGCGACGGCGATCTGCGGATGGTCGACCGGCGCGTACGCGATGAACAGCGCGTGGTCGCGCAGGTGCTCGGCGAGCAGGTGACCCTTGTAGTTGGAGCCTTGCAGCGAGAACACCTGCGCGGTACCGGTCTTGCCGGCGGCGAGGTACGGCGCGCCACGGAACACCTTGTACGCGGTGCCGGACGGGTTCTCGATCACGTTCTCCATCCCGCGCTTCACGACGTCGATGTCGGCCTGCTTGAGCGGGATCGTTTCGCTTTCCTTCGGCACGGTCAGGCGGCGCCCGCGCGTGATCGGATCCTCGACTTCCTTCACGAGGTGAGGCTTCATCACGACGCCGTTGTTCGCGAGCGTCGCGGTCGCGTGCGCGAGCTGCAGGATCGTGAACGAGTTGTAGCCCTGGCCGATCCCGAGGCTGATCGTCTCGCCGTCGAACCACTTCTGCTGCGCGGCCTTCTTGAACGCCTTCTTCTTCCAGTCGGTCGACGGCAGGATCCCGCGCGCCTCGCCCTGGATGTCGATCCCGGTGATCTGGCCGAAGCCGAACGGCTTCATGAAGTTCGCGATCGAGTTCACGCCGAGATCGCGCGCGAGCATGTAGAAATAGGTGTCGTTCGACACCATGATCGCCTTGTTCATGTCGACCCAGCCCTGGCCCGAACGCACGTCGTTGCGGAACGTGTGGCCGCCGAACGTGAAGTAGCCGGGATCCTGGAAGCCCCAGCCCGGCGTGCGCTTGCCGAGCGTCAGGCCGGCGAGCGCCATGAACGGCTTGTACGTCGAGCCGGGCGGGTAGGTGCCGTGCAGCGGGCGGTTCAGGAGCGGCTTGTCGGTCGAGTTGTTCAGCTCGTCCCAGGTCTGCTGGTCGATGCCGTCGACGAACGAGTTCGGGTCGAAGCTCGGCGACGACACGAACGCGAGCACGTCGCCCGTCTTCGGCTCGATCGCGACCAGCGCGCCGCGCTTGCCGGCGAATGCCTGCTCGGCCACCTGCTGCAGCCCGATGTCGAGCGACAGCACGAGGTTGTTGCCGGGCGTCGCCTGCGTGCGCGACAGCGTGCGCACCGGCCGGCCGCCGGCCGTCACCTCGACTTCCTCGAAGCCCGTCAGCCCGTGCAGCTCGGTCTCGTAGCTCTGCTCGACGCCGATCTTGCCGATGTAGTCGGTGCCCTTGTAGTTGTTCGCGTCGCGGCGCGGATCGTAGTTTTCCTGATCGCTGTCGTTGTCGTCGCTCATCGCGTCGATGCGATCCTGGTCGCGCTTCGAGATCCGGCCGATGTAGCCGATCACGTGCGCGGCCGTCGTGCCGAGCGGATATTGCCGGAACAGCCGCGCGCGCACGTCGACGCCGGGGAAGCGGAAGCGCTGCGCGGTGAAGCGCGCGACTTCGGCGTCGGTGAGGCGGGTGCGGATCGGCAGGCTCTCGAAGTTCTTCGAGTCTTCCTGCAGTTTCTTGAAGCGGCGGCGGTCGCGCGCGTCGATCGGGATGATCTCGGACAGCTTGTCGATCGTGTTGTCGAGCGTGTCGTCGAGCTTCGACGGCGTGATCTCGAGCGTGTACGCCGAATAGTTCTTCGCGAGGATCACGCCGTTGCGGTCGGTGATGATCCCGCGGTTCGGCACGATCGGCGCGACGGAGATGCGGTTTTCCTCGGCCTGCAGCGCGTATTTGCCGTGCTGCATCAGCTGCAGGTAGAAGAAGCGGCTCGCGAGCAGCCCGAAGCAGACGAACACGAACACGCCCGCCGCCGCGACGCGCAGGCGGAACTTCGAGAGCTGCTGTTGGGTGTCGTTGAATTCGGTCATGCGGCTAGGGTCTATCTGGCCCGCGCGCGCCGTGCGGGCGCGGGCGAGGTGCCGCCCCGGAGCGCGGCGCGCGGCGGGCGTGGAGGCGGCGGGTATTCAAGGCAGGCCCCTGGCTCAGATGGGGCGCGTATCGTCCGGATCGACCGGGCGGCGTTGCGGCATCAGCAGCAGGTGGCTCGCGATCGGCCACAGCGCGGCTTCGACGAAGCCGTCGACCAGGTAGCGCCAGCCCGGGAACGCGGCGCCCATCACGAGGCGGATCACGAACGGCACGAGCTGTGCGACGACCAGCAGCGGCGTGACGTACAGCACCTGCACGCCGATCGGCATCCACAGCACGCGGCGGTGGATCGTGATCGCGCCGTACGACAGCAGCGTATAGGCGAGCGCATGCTCGCCGAGCAGCCCCGCGTCATGCACGTCCATCAGGATGCCGAGCGCGAATGCGACGCCCATCCCGACCTTGCGCGGCTGGTGGATGTTCCAGAACAGCAGCACGAGCGCGACGAAGTCGGGCACGCCGGGCAGGCGCCCCCACGGCATCAGGTTCAGCAGGAACGCGGCGGCGAGGCTGAAGACGATGAAGTACGGATTGACCGGCTGCAGGATGTATTGCGGGCGATTCATCGCTGGGCTCCTGATTGCCCGGCCGCGGGCTTCGCGGGCGTGGCGGCGGGCTTGGCCGGCGCGGCCGGTGCCGCAGGCGCGGGCTTCGCGCCGGGCTGGGCCGCGGCGGCCGGCTTCGCGTTCGCGTCAGCCTTGTCGGCCTTCTCGCCCTTGGCGGCGGCCTTCGCGCCTTTCTTGCCCTTCGCGTTCTTGTCGGCGGCCGGATCGGGCTCGGCCGGGCGCGGCGGGATGTCGTTCTGGTAATGCAGCACGAGCATCTGGCGCGCGCCGCGCACGGCAGCGATCGGCGCGCAGGTCACGCGCGCAAATGCGGTATCGGCGAGCTTGTCGACGCGCACGACCTTCGCGACCGGCAGGCCGGGGGGATAGACGCCGTCGAGGCCGCTCGTGACGAGCTCGTCGCCGACGACGAGATCCGCGCTGGTCGGCACGAAGCGCAAATCGAGCGAATCGCCCTTCGGCGTGCCGTAGATCACGCTGCGCAGGCCGGTGCGCAGCACCTGCACGGGAATCGCGAGATCGCGGTCGGTGACCAGCGTGACTTCGGACTGCAGCGGGAACACGCGCGTGACCTGACCGACCACGCCGTTCTCGCTGACGACGGGCGATCCGTTCTGGATGCCCTGCTGCGACCCCTGGCCGATCACGATCTTCTGCGTGAACGGGTCGCTCGTGTCGTACTGGATCTCGGCCGGCGTCGATTGCGTCGCGATGTGCTGGCGCAGTTCGAGCACCGCACGCAGGTGCGCGTTCTCCTGCGTGAGCACGGCGGCCTGGTTGGCTTGCGTGGACAGCTGCAGGTTGCGCTTGCGGAGGTCGTCGTTCTCGTGGCGCAGCGAGGCGCCGGTGACGGCGATGTCCGCCGCGCCCATGAACAGGTCGCGCGGCACGAGCGCGGCGCGCTGCAGCGGATAGAGCACGGTGCCGAGCACGCCGCGGACGATTTCGAGCGTGCTGAAGCGCGCGTCCGAGACGAGGAGCGCGATGGCGAGGGCAACGAAGAAGATGAGCCGCGCGAGCGCGGGCGGACCTTGCTTGAAGAGGGGCGGCGGACTGTATTCCATGGTCGGCGCCGGGCGCGAATGATCGGTTAAATGATGCTCAGACGCGCAAACGGCGCGGCGGTTCGTTCTAAACGAGCGAGCCGGCCACGCCGCGGTTGCGTCATGTCAGGAAACTGCCTGGACGATCACTCGTACGAGAAGATGCTGCCCAGCTTGTCCATGCGCTCGAGCGCCATGCCCGAACCACGCACGACGCAGGTGAGCGGATCTTCCGCGACGAGCACCGGCAGGCCGGTTTCTTCCGCCAGCAGGCGATCGAGGTCGCGCAGCAGCGCGCCGCCGCCCGTCAGCATCATCCCGCGTTCGGCGATGTCGGCGCCGAGTTCCGGCGGCGTCTGTTCGAGCGCGATCTTCACCGACGACACGATCTGGTTCAGCGGATCGGTCAGCGCTTCGAGGATTTCGTTGCTGGAGATCGTGAAGCTGCGCGGAATGCCTTCCGACAGGTTGCGGCCCTTCACTTCCATTTCCTTGACTTCGGAGCCCGGGAACGCGGAGCCGATTTCCTTCTTGATCGCCTCGGCGGTCTGTTCGCCGATCAGCATCCCGTAGTTGCGGCGGATGTAGTTGACGATCGCCTCGTCGAACTTGTCGCCGCCGACCCGCACCGAACCCTTGTACACGATGCCGCCGAGCGAGATCACGCCGACTTCCGTCGTGCCGCCGCCGATGTCGACGACCATCGAGCCGGTCGCTTCCGACACCGGCAGGCCCGCGCCGATCGCAGCGGCCATCGGCTCCTCGATCAGGTAGACCTGCGAGGCGCCGGCGCCGTGCGCGGCTTCCTTGATCGCGCGGCGCTCGACCTGGGTCGAGCCGCACGGCACGCAGATGATGATGCGCGGCGACGGCGAGAACATGCGCGACTCGTGGGCCGTCTTGATGAACTGCTTGATCATCTGCTCGGTGACGGTGAAGTCGGCGATCACGCCGTCCTTCATCGGGCGGATCGCCTCGATGTTGCCCGGCACCTTGCCGAGCATCTGCTTGGCTTCCTTGCCGACTGCCTGGATGGTCTTCTTGCCGTTGGGGCCGCCTTCCTGGCGGATCGACACGACGGAGGGCTCATCGAGCACGATGCCCTTGCCGCGCATGTAGATCAGGGTGTTTGCGGTGCCGAGGTCGATCGCGAGATCGTTGGAGAAGTAGCTGCGCAAAAAACCGAACATTCAGAATCCTGTTTCGCTCTGGGCCGGCCCTGCATAGCGAGCGCTGAGGGCGGCAGCGGAAAAAATAACAGCCTCGGGAAGCGTGGCGGAAGCGGCCGCCGCGGCGCACGAAGCTGCGAGTGATGTCTACCGGGGATCGCACGATGCACGCACGGCCTGCCGAAGCGGGGCGAAACGGTGCGGGAAAAGGCTGCCGGGTTTGGGTCGAACGCGTAATGATACCTTATAATTTCACGGTATTTGAATCGAAACGGGCGGTATTTTTGCCGCTTCGGTCCCGATTTTTGAGGGTGGGATCGCACCCTCCAACCCCCCGCCGCAGTGCTGCTTTCGATGCACTGCGCAGCCTTGTTTTTCCGGTGATCGCATGGCCCTGACCCTGACCGATGTGAAACGCATCGCGCACCTGGCGCGACTCGAAATGGCCGACGCCGACGCCGAGCACATGCTCGGCCAGCTCAATGAACTCTTCGGCCTCGTCGAGCAGATGCAGGCGGTCGACACCGCCGGCATCGCGCCGCTCGCCCACCCGATCGAACAGATCCAGGCAGTCGCGCAGCGCCTGCGCGACGACGCCGTGACGGAAGTCGTCAATCGCGACGACAACCAGCGTCCGGCGCCGGCCGTCCAGGACGGCCTCTATCTCGTGCCGAAGGTGATCGAGTAAGCATTCGATGACAAGCGCGCCGCCGCGTCTGCGCCGCGCGCCACCCAGAATTCCCAGGAAAACCACTCAATGCACGCAAAAAGCCTGACCGAACTGCGCGCCGCGCTCGCCGCCAAGGAATGCTCGGCCGTCGAGCTCGCGCAGCTCTACCTGAAACGGATCGAAGCCGCGCGCGACCTGAACGCGTTCGTCCACGTCGACGCCGATCTCACCCTCGCGCAGGCGAAAGCCGCCGATGCCGAGCTCGCGCGCGGCGCGGGCGGCGCGCTCACCGGCCTGCCGATCGCGCACAAGGATGTCTTCGTCACGCGCGGCTGGCGCTCGACCGCCGGCTCGAAGATGCTCGCGAATTACGAGAGCCCGTTCGACGCGACCGTCGTCGCCCGCCTGCAGGCGGCCGGCATGGTCACGCTGGGCAAGACCAACATGGACGAGTTCGCGATGGGCTCGTCGAACGAGAATTCGGCGTTCGGCGCGGTGAAGAACCCGTGGGACACGAATGCGGTGCCGGGCGGCAGCTCGGGCGGCAGCTCGGCCGCCGTCGCCGCGCGCCTCGCGCCGGCCGCGACCGGCACCGACACCGGCGGCTCGATCCGCCAGCCCGCGTCGTTCGCGGGCGTCACCGGCATCAAGCCGACCTACGGCCGCGTGTCGCGCTACGGGATGATCGCGTTCGCGTCGTCGCTCGACCAGGGCGGCCCCATGGCGCAGAGCGCGTCCGACTGCGCACTGCTGCTGAACGGAATGGCTGGCTTCGACGAGCGCGACTCGACGAGCCTCGAGCGTGACGACGAGGATTTCACGCGTCACCTCGGCCAGCCGTGGGCGGCCGGCAACGACGCGGGCAAGCCGCTCGCGGGCCTGCGCATCGGCCTGCCGAACGAGTATTTCGGCGATGGCCTCGCCGACGACGTGCGCGCGGCGATCGACGCGGCGCTCAAGCAATACGAAGCGCTCGGCGCGACGCTCGTGCCCGTGTCGCTGCCGAAGACGGAACTGTCGATCCCCGTGTACTACGTGATCGCGCCGGCGGAAGCGTCGTCGAACCTGTCGCGTTTCGACGGCGTGCGCTTCGGCCACCGCGCCGCGCAGTACGGCGACCTGCTCGACATGTACAAGAAGTCGCGCGCGGAAGGCTTCGGGCCTGAAGTGAAGCGCCGGATCCTGGTTGGCGCGTACGTGCTGTCGCACGGCTACTACGACGCGTACTACCTGCAGGCGCAGAAGATCCGCCGCATCATCGCGAACGATTTCCAGGAAGCGTTCAAGTCCTGCGACGTGATCATGGGCCCGGCGTCGCCGACGGTCGCATGGGATCTCGGCTCGAAGGGCGACGATCCGGTGCAGATGTATCTCGCGGATATCTACACGCTGTCGGTGAGCCTCGCCGGCCTGCCCGGCATGAGCGTGCCGTGCGGCTTCGGCGCGGGCGCGAATGCGAAGCGCCCGGTCGGCCTGCAGATCATCGGCAACTATTTCAACGAAGCCCGGATGCTGCAGGTCGCCGACGCGTTCCAGCGCGCGACCGACTGGCACAAGCAAGTTCCGGCAGGGGTGTAAGCATATGGCTACTCAATGGGAAGTCGTCATCGGTCTCGAGACGCACGCGCAACTGTCGACCGTCTCGAAGATTTTCTCGGGCGCGTCGACGCAGTTCGGCGCCGAGCCGAACACGCAGGCCTGCCCGGTCGACCTGGCGCTGCCGGGCGTGCTGCCGGTGCTGAACCGCGGCGCGGTCGAGCGCGCGATCCGCTTCGGCCTCGCGATCGGCTCGACCATCGCGCCGCGCAGCATCTTCGCGCGCAAGAATTATTTCTACCCCGATCTGCCGAAGGGCTATCAGATCAGCCAGTACGAGATTCCGGTCGTGCAGGGCGGCCAGATCACGATCCAGGTGCCCGCCAACGAAAAGGCCGGCAAGGAAGCATACGAAAAGACGGTCAACCTGACCCGCGCGCACCTCGAGGAAGACGCAGGCAAGTCGCTGCATGAAGACTTCGCCGGGATGACCGGGATCGACCTGAACCGCGCGGGCACGCCGCTGCTCGAGATCGTCACCGAGCCGGAAATGCGCAGCGCGGCCGAGGCCGTGGCCTACGCAAAGGCGCTGCACGGTCTCGTCGTGTGGCTCGGCATCTGCGACGGCAACATGCAGGAAGGCTCGTTCCGCTGCGACGCGAACGTGTCGGTGCGCCCGGTCGGCCAGGAGAAGTTCGGCACGCGCGCGGAAATCAAGAACCTGAACTCGTTCCGGTTCCTCGAGGAAGCGATCAATTTCGAAGTGCGTCGCCAGATCGAGCTGATCGAGGACGGCGGCGAAGTCGTGCAGGAAACGCGCCTCTACGATCCGGACAAGCGCGAGACGCGTTCGATGCGCAGCAAGGAAGACGCGCACGACTACCGCTACTTCCCCGACCCCGACCTGATGCCGCTCGTGATCGGCCAGGACTGGATCGAGCGTGTGCAGTCCGGGATGCCCGAGCTGCCGGCCGCGATGCAGCAGCGCTTCGCCGACGAATACGGCGTGTCCGCGTACGACGCGGGTGTGCTGACGTCGAGCAAGGCGATGGCCGCGTACTTCGAGGCCGTGGTCGCGAAGGCCGGCACCGCGAATGCGAAGATCGCCGCGAACTGGCTGATGGGCGACGTTTCGTCGCAGCTGAACCGCGACGGCATCGAAATCGACGCGATTCCGGTCTCTGCCGCGCAGCTCGCACTCGTGCTGCAGCGCATCGCCGACGGCACGATCTCGAACAAGATCGCGAAGGAAATCTTCGCGACGATCTGGGACGAGAAGGCCGACGACGAAGGGGCGGCCGACCGCATCATCGACGCGAAGGGGCTGAAGCAGATCTCCGACACCGGCGCGCTGGAAGCGATCATCGACGAGGTGCTCGCGGCGAACGCGAAGTCGGTCGAGGAATTCCGCGCGGGCAAGGAAAAGGCGTTCAACGCGCTGATCGGCCAGGCGATGAAGGCGACGAAGGGCAAGGCCAATCCGCAGCAGGTCAACGAACTGCTGAAGAAGAAGCTCGGCTGAACATGACCGCGCGCCTGACCCGCGCATGACGACGGGCCGCCCCGACCGGATCGGGGCGGCCCGTTGCGTTTGGTGGATGCGTTATCGTATGCACCACAGCGTCCAACGGAGGAACGAATGGCGAAACAACCGTCGCTCGACGATTTCCGCGTGCCTTACAGCACGCGCGAGAAGGAAGCCGCAGCATTCAAGCTCGATGCGTTCGACCCGGCCGCGAAGCCGTTCTCGTCCGGTTCGAAGGATGACGACCGCGCACGGCTGTCGGCCGTGTCGACCGAGCTCGACGTGCAGCAGGAGCGCCTGCACACACAGCAGAAGAAGCGCGTGCTGCTCGTGCTGCAGGGGATGGATACCAGCGGCAAGGACGGCACCGTGCGCGCGGTGTTCCGCGAGGTCGATCCGCTCGGCCTGCGCGTCGTGCCGTTCAAGGCGCCCACGCCGATCGAGGCCGCGCACGATTTCCTGTGGCGCGTGCATGCGCAGGTGCCGGCCGCCGGCGAGCTCGCGATCTTCAACCGCAGCCACTATGAAGACGTGCTCGTGCCGCGCGTGCTCGACCTGATCGACGCGAAGGAGTGCGAGCGCCGCTACCGGCAGATCCGCGATTTCGAGACGATGCTGGTCGAAAACGGCACGACGATCATCAAGTGCTTCCTGCACATCTCGAAGGACGAGCAACGCGCGCGGCTGCAGGCGCGCATCGACGATCCGACCAAGCACTGGAAGTTCGACATCTCCGATCTCGACGCGCGCAAGCACTGGGACGCCTACCAGTCTGCCTACCGCGACGCGCTTGCCGCGACGTCCGCCGAACATGCGCCGTGGTACGTGATCCCGGCGAACTCGAAGACGCACCGCAACGTGATGATCGCCGAGCTGCTGCTGCGCACGATGACCGACATGAAGCTGGAATTCCCGCCGCCGAAGCCCGAGCTCGAAGGCGTGAAGATCCGCTAAGCTGCCCCCCTGAAAAATATCGAACTGAACGGAATCCGACATGATGCGAGTGATTACCGCCAACCTGAACGGCATCCGCTCCGCCGCGAAGAAGGGCTTCTTCGAGTGGCTCGGCGAACAGAACGCCGATTGCGTGTGCGTGCAGGAAATCAAGGTCTCGGCCGACGACCTGCCGGCCGAATTCGTCGAGCCGCACGGCTTCAAGAGCTATTTCCACCACGCCGAGAAGAAGGGCTACAGCGGCGCGGGCGTGTACAGCCGCCGCGAGCCCGATGACGTGATCATCGGCTTCGGCAGCAGCGAATTCGACGCCGAAGGGCGCTATGTCGAGGCGCGCTACGGCAAGCTGTCGGTCGTGTCGGTGTACGTGCCGTCCGGCTCGAGCGGCGAAGAGCGCCAGCAGGCGAAGTACCGCTTCATGGACGAGTTCATGCCGCACCTCGCCGCGCTGAAGAAGAAGCGCGAGGTGATCCTGTGCGGCGACGTGAACATCGTCCACAAGGAAATCGACATCAAGAACTGGAAGAGCAACCAGAAGAACTCGGGCTGCCTGCCGGAAGAGCGCGAGTGGCTCACGAAGCTGTTCGACGACGTCGGCTACGTCGACGTGTTCCGCACGCTCGACCCGCGCGCCGAGCAGTACACGTGGTGGAGCAACCGCGGCCAGGCGTATGCGAAGAACGTCGGGTGGCGGATCGATTACCAGATCGCGACGCCGGGCGTCGCCGGCACCGCGAAAAGCACGTCGATCTTCAAGGACATCAAGTTCAGCGACCATGCGCCGCTGACGGTGGACTACGACTACAAGAAGTGATGTTCCGCGCTGCGCCGCGCGCGCAGCAGCCGGACGTAAAAACGGGCCGCATGTCGAACATGCGGCCCGTTTCGTTTGGGGCGGCGATCGTGCGTATCGCCTTCGGCGCTTACTGCTTGATCGACGCCATGTCGATCACGAACCGGTACTTCACGTCGCTCTTCAGCATCCGCTCGTAGGCCGCGTTGATCTGCTGCATCGGAATCGTTTCGATATCCGACGTGATCCCGTGCTCCGCGCAGAAGTCGAGCATCTCCTGCGTTTCCGCGATCCCGCCGATCAGCGAGCCCGCGAGGCGGCGGCGCTTGAAGATCAGGTTGAACACCTGCGGCGACGGATGGTCGTGCTCCGGCGCGCCGACCAGCGTCATCGTGCCGTCGCGCTTCAGCAGGTGCAGGAACGGGTTCAGGTCGTGCTGCGCGGCCACCGTGTTCAGGATGAAGTCGAAGCTGTTCAGGTGCGCGTTCATCTGCGCCTCGTCCTTCGAAATCACGACTTCGTGCGCGCCGACCCGCTTGCCGTCCTCGATCTTCGACGGCGACGTGGTGAACAGCACGACGTGCGCCCCCATCGCGCGCGCCAGCTTCACGCCCATGTGGCCGAGGCCGCCGAGCCCGACGATGCCGACCTTCTTGCCGGGGCCGACGTTCCACTGCCGCAGCGGCGAGTAGGTCGTGATCCCCGCGCACAGCAGCGGCGCGGCGCCGGCCGGGTCGAGCGTCTCGGGCACGCGCAGCACGAACGCTTCGTCGACGACGAGTTGCGTCGAATAGCCGCCGAACGTGATGTCGCCCGTCACGCGATCCTGGCCGTTGTAGGTGCCGACGAAGCCGTTCTCGCAATATTGCTCGAGGCCGTCGGCGCAGCTTGCGCAGGTGCGGCACGAATCGACGAGGCAGCCGACGCCGACCAGCTCGCCGACCTTGAAGCGCGTCACGTCCGGGCCGGTCGCGGTCACGCGGCCGACGATTTCATGGCCGGGCACGACCGGATAGATCGTGTTGCGCCATTCGTTGCGGGCCTGGTGCAGGTCCGAGTGGCAGACGCCGCAGTAGAGGACGTCGATCTGGACGTCGAGGTCGCGCAGTGCGCGACGCTGGAATTCGAACGGGGCGAGCGGCGAGCGCGAATCGGTCGCTGCGTAGGCATAGGTAGTGCTCATGCGATGGGCTCCTTGTCCGGAAAGCATCCGGCGAAACAGACTGCCGTCGCATCATGTGGCGATGCGGCGAGGCAGGACGTCATCGTAAGGAGCGCGGTGCCGCAGTGAAATACCCGAAGGTCTGGAAGATTTGCCTATTCCTCTCGAACTGCGTGCAAACAGCCGTCAAAACACGTACAAGGTGCTACATTGCGAGCCAGATTCTCTTGCCGGACAGGACCACGCAGATGAGCTTCGAGCCCCTTTTCACCGACACGGGCGACCGTGTGCAGCGCCGCATGGTCGAGCTGCATACGCGCCTCGCGCCGAACGAGGGCGACACGCTCGCGGCGCTCGACGGCGTGCGCTTCATCCGCGTGAGCCGTCCGGCGCCGCGCATGCCCGTGTTGTACGAGCCGAGCATCGTCGTCGTGTGCCAGGGGCGCAAGCTCGGCTATCTCGGCGAGCGCTCGTTCGTCTACGACGCGCAGCAGTATCTCGTGCTGTCGGTGCCGCTGCCGTTCGAATGCGAAACCTTCGCGAGCCAGGACGAGCCGTTTCTCGCGATCTCGATCCGTGTCGATCTCGCGGTGATCGCCGAGCTCGCGATCCTGCTCGACGAGACGCTCGGTGCGTCCGTCAGCGAGCCGCTCGGCGTGGATTCGACGCCGCTCGACGCGCCGCTGGCGGATGCCGTGCTGCGACTGCTCGAAGCGCTCGCGTCGCCGCACGACACGCGCGTGCTGGGCCCCGCGATCATGCGCGAGATCGCGTATCGGGTGCTGACGGGCAAGCAGGGCGACGCGATCCGCGCGGCGCTCGTCCAGCAGCATCACTTCGGCCGCATCGCGAAGGCGCTGCGGCGCATCCATGCGGACCTGAAGGCCGACCTCGACGTCGAGACGCTCGCGCGCGAGGCGGGCATGAGCCTCGCGGTGTTCCACGCGCAGTTCAAGCACGTGACGGCGACGTCGCCGATGCAGTACGTGAAGGCCGCGCGGCTGCATCAGGCGCGGCTGATGATGGTGCAGGACGGGGTCGGCGCCGGCGCGGCGGCCGCGCGGGTCGGCTATGCGAGCGCGTCGCAGTTCAGCCGCGAGTTCAAGCGGCTGTTCGGCCGCAGCCCGGGGGACGAGGTGCGCTGGATGCGCGAAAGCGGCGCCCGGCCGGTCGGCGATCGGGCGGAGATCGACCTGACGACCTGACGACCTGAGCGAACGGCGGCGCGCAGCGGCAGTGCCACGCGTGGGGAGGCGACGTGTCGCGCTGTCGCATCCTCAGCGTCGCACGATCTTGCGACGCTGCGCGCTGATGCCCGCGTAGTCGGGCAGTGTGTCGACGCGCTTGCCCACGGCCTTCGCGTACAGCGGCATGAGATCCGGCAGGCGGTTCAGCAGGTCCTGGCGGCGGGCGGTGCTGTACGGGTGCGTGTAGATGAAGCCCGTCGCCTTGTTGCCGCGTGTCGCGACCGCGAGCTTGTCCCACAGCGTGATCGCCGCGCGCGGATCGAAGCCCGCACGGGCGGCGATGTCGCCGCCGATCACGTCGGCTTCGGTTTCGTCGGTCGGGTCGTA
This sequence comes from Burkholderia sp. Se-20373, assembly GCF_017104705.1. Lineage (NCBI taxonomy): Bacteria > Pseudomonadati > Pseudomonadota > Betaproteobacteria > Burkholderiales > Burkholderiaceae > Burkholderia > Burkholderia sp. Se-20373. The sequence goes on from NZ_JAAGPH010000139.1 coordinate 13,096, forward strand.
GTGGAGCGACTGCAGGCGTTCGCCGAGATTCAGTGCCTGCGGCAGCGGCTCGCCGACGCCGAACAGCGGCGGCAGCGCGGCCGCGCGCAGCGACGTCTGCGAGGTCGCGCTGAAGTTGCTGCGCGCGTGTTCGCGCAGCGCATGCGCGATGCCGTGTGCGAGCAGCACGCCGAGCTCGTCGTCGTTCAGGCGGACGCGATCGAGCAGGCCGCCGTACACGAGCACCTTGCCGCCCGGCAGGCAGGTCAGGCGAATGTCGCGCGAGCGGATCGCGTTGACGTCCCACGCCCAGCTCTTCACGCGGTCGTTCCATTTCACCGAATACGGCGCGAGCTTCGCGACGATCGCGCGCAGGCGCTTCACGCGCGGCTGGTTCGCCGGCAGCAGGCGGTTGCTGTCGGCGGCCGCCTGCACGATCTGCGCGTATTCGTTCGCGGTGAGCTGCTCGAGCAGCGGCGACGGAATCAGCGTGCGGAAGGCAATGGCGTCGCCGTAACGGACCTGCTGCGACGTCTGCGCATAAGCCTTCGTCGACGCGGCGCCGCCGGTCGGTTGCGCGGGTTCGGCGGCGGCCGGCTGGGCGGGGGCGGCGGGAGCCGAAGTCGCCGGCGGCGAAGCGGGGGCCGCGGCCGGCGTGGAACCCGCGGCGGTGGCAGCAGGTGTGCCGGCGTCGGTCGCATGGGCAAACCCCGAAGCGAGCGCCGCGGCGCCGACGCTCAACGAAGCCGCAACGCGCGCGAGGCGGTGCAGGCCGTTACTGCGCACGGCTGGCCTCGCCATTGCGGGCAGTCCCGTTCCACGGCGCGATCTTGAACAGCAGCAGCATGCCGGGAATCGCGAGCGCGGTGCACACGATGAAGTAGTCGAACCAGCCGATCTTCGCGACGATGAAGCCGCTCGCGGCCGACGCGAGCGTGCGCGGCACCGACGCGAGGCTCGTGAACAGCGCGAACTGCGTCGCCGTATAGCGCGGGTCGGTCGTGCTCGCGATGTACGCGACGAACGCGGCCATCGTCAGGCCGGTGGTGAAGGTTTCGACGCCATAGACGAGCGCGAGCGCGACCGTCATCGGGCTGAATTGCGGCGTGACCGCAATGCCGAACACCGACAGCACCGACGCGATCGCATGGCTCGTCGATACGGTGAAGTCGTAGAGCACCGCGAGCACGGGCGAGCCGGGGCCGAGCTGCGCGAGCCACGCGAAGCCGAGCGTCGACACCATCTGCAGCGCGCCGAAGATCCACAGCCCGCGGCCGATGCCGATCTTCACGAGCCAGACGCCGCCGATGATCCCGCCGGCGACGCTCGCGACGAGCGCGGTGGTCTTCGCGACGATGCCGATCTCGGTGCGCGAGAAGCCGATGTCGAGGAAGAACGACGTCGACAGCGTGGTGGCCATCGTGTCGCCGATCTTGAACAGGAAGATGAACGCGATGACGAGCAGCGCGCCGGCCCAGCCGTCGCGCTGGATGAATTCGCGGAACGGCAGCACGATCGCATCGCGCAGGTTGCGCGGCGGCGCGCCGATCACCTCGGGTTCGCGCACGACGAGCGTCATCAGGATGCCCGGCAGCATGAACGCGCCGGTGAGCGCGAACACGACGTCCCACGGCAGGTGGTCGGACAGGATCAGCGCCAGCGAGCCGGGAATCAGCGCGGCGAGCTTGTACGCGTTCACGTGGATCGCGTTGCCGAGGCCCTGCTCGGTGTCGCGCAGCAACTCGCGGCGGTACGCATCGATCACGATGTCGGCGCTTGCGCCGAAGAACGCGACGAGCGTGGTGAGCGCGGCGACCGTCCAGATCGAGTCGCGCGGCGACACGAAGCCGAGCGCGGCGATCGCGCCCGCGACCAGCAGCTGCGTGAGCAGCAGCCAGCCGCGCCGGCGGCCCGGCCGCCAGCCGGGCAGGCGCGGGACGTAGCGGTCCATCAGCGGCGCCCACAGGAACTTCCACGTGTACGGGAACTGGATCAGCGCGAACAGGCCGATTTCCTTCAGGTTCACGCCCTCGGAGCGCAGCCATGCCTGTACGAGGTAGACGAGCGTGAAGAGGGGCAGACCCGACGTGAAGCCCAGGAACACGCAGATCAGCATGTGCGTGTTCAGGTAGGCGCGCCAGCCGGGGTGATCCTCGTGAGCGGTGAGTGCGGGCGCCTCGTGTGGCGTTTTCGACATGGACTGGAACTGGATAGCGTTGACTGATTGCGGCGGCAGCGCAGGCGGCGGCGCGGGTCGTGCAGCGGCTCGGCCGCACGTGCGTGCGTGCGTGCGGGCCGACGGCGTCCGTCAACGGTTCCCCGGCTCAGCTGCGCTTGACGCGGTAGACAGCAAGACTACCACGCCAGTTCGCTCCCCATCGAATCGGTTGGCCTTCGTGCAGCACCACGCGGTCGAGGATCGTCACGCCGACTTCGGGCGCGAGCGCCTCGAAATCCTCGATCGTCAGCACCCGGACGTTCGGCGTGTTGTGCCACTGGTAAGGCAGCGACTTCGACACCGGCATCCGGCCGTTCAGCACCGACAGCCGGTGCGGCCAGTAGCCGAAATTCGGGAACGACACGATGCATTCGCGCCCGACCCGCGCGGTTTCGCGCAGGATCGCGGCCGTCTGGTGGATCGTCTGCAACGTCTGCGACAGGATCGCGATGTCGAAGCTGTGGTCCTCGAACAGGCGCAGGCCGTCTTCCAGGTTCTGCTGGATCACGTTGATGCCGTTCTTCGCGCTCGCGAGCACGCCCGCGTCGTTCAGCTCGATCCCGTAGCCGGTCACGTCCAGTTCTTCCATCAGCAGCGCGAGCAGCGAGCCGTCGCCGCAACCGAGGTCGAGCACCGTCGAGCGCGGTTCGACCCAGCGCGCGATCGTGCGGAAGTCCGCGCGCGCGGACAGGGAATTCAGCGCTTGCTGGTTCATGCACCCACCTCGTTGGCGATTCGTTCGTAATACGCGCGGATCAGGTTGTGATAGCGCGCGTCGTCGAGCAGGAACGCGTCATGGCCGTGCGGCGCATCGATTTCCGCATAGCTGACCGTGCGTTTGTTGTCGAGCAGCGCCTTCACGATCTCGCGCGATCGGGCCGGCGCGAAACGCCAGTCGGTCGAGAAGCTCGCGATCAGGTATTTCGCCTGCGTGTGCGCGAGCGCGGCCGTCAGGTTGCCGTCGAACGCCTTTGCAGGATCGAAGTAGTCGAGCGCGCGCGTGATCAGCAGGTAGGTGTTCGCGTCGAAGTAGTCGGCGAACTTGTCGCCCTGGTAGCGCAGGTACGACTCGACCTCGAACTCGACGTCGAAGCTGAAGTTGTACGCGTCGAGCGCGCCGTCGGCGCGGCGCAGCGCACGGCCGAATTTCTCGGCCATGTCGTCGTCGGACAGATACGTGATGTGGCCGATCATCCGCGCGACGCGCAGGCCGCGCTTCGGCTTCACGCCGTGCGCGTAGTAGTCGCCGCCGTGGAAATCGGGATCGGACAGGATCGCCGAGCGCGCGACCTCGTTGAACGCGATGTTCTGCGCGGACAGCTTCGGCGTCGACGCGATGTCGATGCAGTGCGCGACGCGCTCCGGATACATCAGGCTCCACGCGAGCGCCTGCATCCCGCCGAGGCTGCCGCCCATCACCGCGGCGAAGCGCTCGATGCCGAACGCATCCGCGACGCGCGCCTGCGCGTGCACCCAGTCCTCGACGGTGACGACCGGGAAGCTCGCACCGTACGGCTTGCCGGTGGACGGGTCGACGCTCATCGGGCCGGTCGAGCCGAAGCACGAGCCGAGGTTGTTCACGCCGATCACGAAGAAGCGGTTGGTGTCGAGCGGCTTGCCCGGGCCGACCATGTTGTCCCACCAGCCGGTGCTGCGCGGATCGTCCGCGTAGACGCCGGCGACGTGGTGCGACGCGTTGAGCGCGTGGCAGACGAGCACCGCGTTCGAGCGCGCGGCGTTGAGTTCGCCGTACGTCTCGACGACGAGCTGATAGTTGCCGAGCACGCTGCCGCTTTGCAAGCGCAGCGGTTCGGCGAAGTGCATGGTCTGTGGAGCGACGATGCCGATCGATTCCATTCGTTCCGCCTTATGACTGGGCAGCTAAATGGTGTCGGCGATGCGCGGAGTCGGAGATGCGCGGCTGACGACCTCTTTAGCCGCATTTGTAGTGAACCGCCGGGACGAGGACGAATCAAGGCCCTGGCTGGTTCGCGCGCCCGCAATCGAGTCAGCAAATCGGCGCGTGTCTGGCTGCCGCCCGAGGGGCGACAGTCGGCAAAGTATAGCGGAAATCGCGGCGTGCGGATTCGGGCGCGGTGGCGGGGCCGCCGCGCCCGCGTCATCTCACTGCAGGATCAGCCGCAGATGCGCATCGGCCTGTTCGCCCGGCGGTTTCTGGAATCCGCCCTTCGCGAAGCGGTGCCATCGGCCGATCACGTAGCTGACGAGCAGGCTCGCGCGGGCGGCCGGATCGTAGTCGGCCGGCAGCGCGAACGGCGTCGCGCCGTCCTGCGGCGCGTTGGCCTCGGTGCGCGCGACGCGCAGGCATTGCTTGACGGTCGCCTCGATGCGGTCGAGCAGCTGGTTCACGCGCTCGGTGAGCCGCTCGTCCTCGCCGACCAGCGCTTCGCCGGTCAGCACGCGTGTCATGCCGGGGTTCTTGGCGGCGAAGTTGAGCATCGTCAGCGCGATCGTGCGTGCCTGCTGCACGCCGTTCGGCTCCTTCGCGACGATCTGGTTCACGAGCCCGAAGAGGGCCTGCTCGATGAACTCGATCAGCCCTTCGTACATCTTCGCCTTGCTGGTGAAATGCCGGTACAGCGCGGCTTCCGACACGTCGAGCCGGGCCGCGAGCGCGGCGGTCGTGATCTTCTCGGGCTTGGGCGCCTCGAGCATCGTCGCGAGTGTCTGCAGGATCATCACGCGCCGCTCGCCCGGTTTCGGGCGCGGGCGGGACGGTGTGGCCTGGTCTTCCTTTACGGCTTGGTCCTGCGGGTAAGTCGGCTGCATTTTTGTCGCCCCGATCGTGTGCCCAGTCGCAGCGATTTTAACGAACGAATGCGCTGGTCGACATAGTGGGGGCGTCCGGTAACCGGCAGATGGCCCGGCAGGTGCCCCGTGATCCATACCGTGCCGATGCCGAGACGCTTGTAGCGCTTCAGGTGGCCGCGCGTATCTTCGACGAGGATCGCGTCGGCCATGCGTGCGTTCGCGGCGCGCAGCGTCCGGCGCAGCATCGTGTGATCGGGCTTCGCGCGCCAGGTGCGGCGGTCGCGCATGTGCTCGATCGCGATCACGCGCTCGAACAGCCGCTCGATGCGCAACTCGCGCAGCACCGTGCGCGCGTAGTTCTCCGGCGCGTTGGTCAGGATCAGCTTGCGGCCCGGCAGCGCGGCGACGATGCGCGCGAGGCCGCGCTCGGCGCGCACCATCGCCGGCAGGTCGGAAAACGTGTGGACCGCGCGCAGGAAGTCGTGCGGGTCGATCGGATGGTGGCGCGTGAGGCCGAGGAGCGCGGCGCCGTAGCGCTCGGTGTAGCCGGTGCGCAGGCGGTCGGCTTCGGCGCGCTCGACCTGCAGCGCGTCGATGATGTACTGCGTCATCGCGCGGTTGATCTCGGGAAAGATCGCGTGCGATGCGTGGTGAAGGGTGTTGTCGAGATCGAACAGCCACACCGGCGCGCCGGCGCGGGGCCGGCTGCGCGACACGCGCCGGCGCCGCAGCGGGGCCGGCAAGTCGGGTGTGGCGGTCTTGCTGCGCTTGCTCAATGCGAGCGGATCATCGTGCCGAACGGCTGCTCGGTCAGGATTTCCAGCAGTACCGAGTGCTCGATCCGGCCGTCGACGATGTGTACCGACTTCACGCCGCTCTTCGCGGCGTCGAGCGCCGACGAGATCTTCGGCAGCATGCCGCCGGAGATCGTGCCGTCTTCGAACAGCGCGTCGATCTCGCGCGCGGACAGGTCGGTCAGCAGGTTGCCGTCCTTGTCCATCACGCCCGGGATGTTGGTCATCATCAGCAGCTTCTCGGCGTTCAGCACCGTGGCGAGCTTGCCTGCGACGAGGTCGGCGTTGATGTTGTACGACAGGCCGTCTTCACCGAAGCCGATCGGCGAGATCACCGGGATGAACGCGTCGTCCTGCAGCGCCTTCACGACCGCCGGGTTGATCGCCTCGACTTCGCCGACCTGGCCGATGTCGATGTACTGGCCCGGGTTGTCGCGGTCCGGCATCAGCAGCTTGCGCGCATGGATCAGGCCGCCGTCCTTGCCCGTCAGGCCCACCGCGTGGCCGCCGAAGTGATTGATCAGCATCACGATGTCCTGCTGCACTTCGCCGCCCAGCACCCATTCGACGACTTCCATCGTCTCTTCGTCGGTGACGCGCATGCCCTGGATGAAGGTGCCGGCCTTGCCGATCTTCTTCAGTGCGTGATCGATCTGCGGACCGCCGCCGTGGACGATCACCGGATTGATGCCGACCAGTTTCAGCAGGATCACGTCACGCGCGAAGCCTTGCTTGAGCCGCTCTTCCGTCATCGCGTTGCCGCCGTATTTGATGACCACGGTCTTGCCGTGGTAACGACGAATGTACGGCAATGCCTCGGCGAGGATTTCTGCTTTCAGCGTGGGGGCGATCTGCGAGAGGTCGATGGGCTCGGACATGGCGGCGGCTCTGGCTGGGAACGGTTGAAACACGGCGAATTGTACAGGAGTGGCGCAGCGCAGCATCGGGTTTTTGGACGGGCCGGAACACCGGCGGCGCGGCCCGGGCACCGCGCGCGGCGGCCCGCCGGCTATGGCGCGGCGTGATATGCGCCGCGCTGCGGGCAGCGGTGCGCGGGCGT